>JACPTH010000254.1 GCA_016192885.1 bacterium
AAACGCAAAATTTAAAAAACAAAAATACAAATTTAAAATTAAATCTTAACCTCCACAAAAAGGCTTTTCAACTTAAACACAGCCGGATAATTTAGCAATAATTTTACTTGTTATTCTCTGTTTTATTTTTGATTTTTTCTTTGTCGTTTTGATCTTTGATTTTTAACTTTTGATATTCTTAATTCTCTCAGTTAATTAGCCTCAACCACCTTACCAAGGTTAGAAAAGGCTTTGCAACTTTTAGTGCGTTTGCCGTGAATCTTATGCTTTTATGAAACTTTTTCTGTCTTGGCGGTGTATAATAATAATCTTGAGAAATTTCACATTTTTTTTGAGGAGGCTGAAAATGAGGCGATTCCCGAGAAAATACCGATTCTGGGTTTTGATTTTTTCGCTTTGGCTCGCTCTTGAACCTTTGTTTATAGAGGTTTTGAGAGCAGAGGAGAACGGCCTTCCCACCGCCAAGGTAAATTCCTCAAGTCATGTAAGAGGCATTGAACCCATTAAAAATGTCATGACCCCAAGCGAATACCTACAGTACATGCTAGAGTTGAGGGGGGCATCAAAGGAAAGTGTCGAATCAAGCGACCCGAAAAAAGCTTGTACGAAGGAAATAGAATCCAAAGCTTATGCGGATTGGCTCATGACTATTTCAAATGTTTACATGATGATGGATGCGGGGTCTCAGGATGTTTTTAGTTTTTATTCCACCATGAGATCGGTTACATCGGGAGCCGGCGCTTCTACCACCCCTCTTGCGATACCAAAAGTTCTTAACGCCGTGGCTCGAGCTTCAAAAGCGGTGGGTTTTCTTTTCGCTTTTTTGACGCCTGACAAGCTTTCAACTGGAATGAGGAATTTGTTTCACGGTTTTGCGAACTCCTCGGTTAAGGCTGCCAAAGCCCTAGAAAAAAGCCGAACCTTTAAATTTCTTTCTTTCATGGGGCCCCCTCCCGCTTGGAATACAAAAATTGCCGGTGAGGGAATGAAATCGTATGTCCGTTGGGTGAAAAAAGTTACCGGGCATGGGGATAGCAAATTTACCATAAGCAACTATAAAGGAGTTGCTCGTTCCATCGGAATCGGCCTTACCGTTCTCGCACTGGCGCTGGACGGGTATCACTTGTACAAATCCGAAGATGTTAACAGCGGGCGCTTAAAATCCTACGATACCGTAAAAACGGGAGTTTCCGCATTGCTCGGGGCCGCGGTCCTTGTTTGCATGTTTGTTCCCCCCCCGTTCGGCCAAATTGCCGCGGCCCTAGTTCTGATTTGGAGCCTTGCTACCGTCATCGGTGATGTTATTGGAAAGATGAATAAGCGCTGGAAAGAAGCTTATAGGAACTCATACTGGTATTTGTACGAAAATGACGGCGATTTTAAATCGTTTTATAATAATCGATCCGACCTAAAACCTCAGGAGAAATCCGCTTCATTGCTGCTTGCGGAACGCGATTTTGGGAATTCCCTGAAAGATCAGGACCCCCAAACGGAAGAAGAGAGGGCGATGTATGCGAGAGGGAAAGCCGTTTTTGAGGCTTTGGAAAAACAGGGAGTTTTAATGACTTACTACAACCATACGAATTACTCTCTTGCCGATTTCGATTTGCAGCAGTTGATGAAATTATGGAAAATGAAAGCCAATTTCATGGCTTGGAAGCCTACTGAACAAGAAAGCAAGGATGCTGCCAAGAGAGGTTTCTGGGGAAAATTCGGCCAAATTGTCAACCCAATGACATACGTAAATTGGGTGGGAAACAAAATCGGATCAAGTGAGTACAACAAAGAAATCAAGGAATCAGATATCAAGCGGGTTTTCTTCAACCCTGATTACATTTTGGTAAAAAAGTTCGTTAACTACCTTATTGGTAAAAATCTACGCGGAGATATTTACGACTTGGTCGGCCTGAGAATAGAACAAGCTCCGTTTAATTACATCCCTTTAGTCGGGATCGACACCGGGAGTTGGTCTGATGATCTTCTTCGAGAAGCTTTTCACGCGGATGCTTACATCATCGGTTCCAAAGAAATGATTTATTTTAAAGAAATGATAAAATCCGCCAACGGGACAATAAAAGAAAGCACCAAGGAAGCCGATGATCTCGCATCGAGAGTTGAGAGTAAAGGGCTTCCGTTCTGGAAGAAGCAACGTGAGGCTCTCCAAGCTCTCCTTCAAGCATACAAAGACGGCAAGGACACCGAGAATGGATCGCTTTTTGAAACTTGTAAAGAGGCCTTCGGATGGAGATGGAACGAATCCTACGGGAAGAAAACTCCAAAAAATATCATTGATTTTCGTAAAGCTGAACTTGAGCAAATCCTCGAATTTTTGCCGATTGGCGTT
>JACPTH010000182.1 GCA_016192885.1 bacterium
AGCGCGAAATTTTCGGAGTCAAGAACCAATAAAGCCAAAATTACGATGGTATTTGCGACCCCGATGGTAACGCCGGACCAACCGATTTGATGCCGGATATTCCCTGATTTTGAGGAAAAACTCCAAGCAAGTATCCCGATTACTCCGCCAAGTAAGCTTAAAATAGCGATTTTTGCGTTTCCTTCGGCGATGGCAAACAGCAGAATTCCAAGCAGCATTTGATGGAAAATCGCGATTTGGCTGTCGAGCAAAATTGCCATCAGAAGGCCGATGGAAGGGAGCGGCGAAAGTAGAATTGAAAAAGCGGATTGGTCGTATGCGCTCCCGAAGGCGTAAACCAATTTTCCGAACAAAAGAGCGGCAATCCAAAGGCCCCCAAGCAGGTGAAAGGGACTGGCATCCTTTAAAATAGTCGGTCTAATTAGCCGAAGGTGTAAAAGCAAAATAATAATGATTAAACCGGTAAGAAGGGTATTTCCAAGAAATGCGAGCAAAAGGTTTTTGTGAATTTGCTGCTCGATCGCCTTTAGAACATTTATGTCATCCGCGGTAACCACTACACCCTCGTCAATTATTTTTTGCCCTTTTTGATACGTTCGCTTTACCGGGACAACCGCTTTCGCCGCGGCATCTCTTTGAATTCTAGTTTGCTCGATGTCCTCAATGGCATTGACCGTCAAGCCGTTTCGCACCATTTCTCCCAAAAGACGTTTAAAAAGATACCCTCCCGGAAGAGGGTCAACATGTTTTTTTACATCGCCGGTGACAGCGTCTAAATTACTTGTCGTAATATCTTGCTGGTTTAGGTTTTTTAGAATTTGAATGGAAGTCTGCTTTAATCGTTCGAACTCGGAACGAGGAAGAGAAAGCAATTCTTTTATCTGCGCTGAATTTATCAAAAGATCGGGTGAAAAGTAGGAAGCAATGAGTTTTTCATCTTCCTCTCCTAAATGGCGCTGGTTAAAATCAGAATAATACCTTTCGGCTTCCCCCAAAAATTTGTTCATCCGGATAATCATTTCGGGAACGGCATTTTTTATCGGCTTAACCAACGATTTAACTTCTTCTTCCTTAAATCGCCGCAATTCGTTAGTTTTTTGCTCATCAACGAAACTAATGTTTCTAGGGCTGCGAATAGTCTTTGGGCAAACCATTCCCTCGGAAACATCCGATCTAAAATGGCTGGTATCCAAAAAGAGAATGAGTACAACCAAGAGATAGAAAAAAAGCAATTGAAAAAGAAAGTTTCTTTGCCGTTTTTTGGGAATTTCTAGCCAATCGGCGAAACCGGACCAAAGAGGGTGAGTTTGGTCGCTCATAGAGGTTGATCTTGATCTCCCTTTCCCTTTCTCTCATTTCTTTGGCTATAAATTTCATATGCCTTCACAATTTCCCTTACTAAATCGTGGCGAATCACGTCTTCCTCCGCCAAATGAACAAAGGCTACCCGTCCAATTTTCGAAAGAACCGAAGGTAAAGCAATCAACCCGGAATCGGTCGGGGAAGGCAAATCAATCTGGGTTTGATCGCCCGCGACTACAACCTTTGAACCTATACCCATTCGAGTTAAAAACATTCTCATCTGTTTATTTGTGGTATTTTGCGCTTCGTCAAGAATTATGAAGGCATCGCTAAATGTTCTTCCTCGCATAAAGGCGAGGGGATTAATCTCTATTGTTCCCCTATCGATAAGTTGTCGAAATCTGGAAGGGCCCAAGAACTCTTGAAGAGCGTCGTACAAGGGTCTAAAATATGGATCGACTTTCTCGAGAATATCCCCGGGGAGGAACCCTAAACTTTCGCCTGCTTCAATGGTCGGTCGAGAAAGGATGATCCGGCTAACTTGTTTATCTCGAAGCGCTCTAACCGCCATCCCGATCGCAAGATAGGTTTTTCCGGTTCCCGCGGGGCCTATTGAAACGGTGATTTCACGATTACTCATTGCCTGGGCATACAAATGTTGATTGAATGTTTTTGGCTTAATTGAGCGCCCTGAGTAAGTAACCAGTATTTCCTCAAAAGGTTCCTTGCACTTTGGGTACTTGTCTTTGGCGTGAGCGAGAAAAAGATAACGCAAATCATGCGCATCAAGGAGTTCCCCTGCTTCAACTCTAGAGGAGAGGCTTTCGATAAAACTTTTTACTCTCTCAACCATTTCGCTTCCGCCCGAGACGGTAAGCTTGTTTCCGCGGGCATGGACGGCAATTTCCGGGAGGCTTCGAATCAACTCAAGACCGTTGGCTTCCTTGTTTCCTAAAATGTGACGCGAGAGTTCATCGGATAAAAGAATCGATTCTTCTACTTTTTTCATTTCATCAATTGTCGCCGGTTCGTTCAATAGTCACAGGACCAAAGCCTCCGGTTTGGAATTTTCGAATCAAGTGGTTGGCGGCACGTCGAATGTCCGGAGTTCCTTGAGATGCCAAAAAATTCAATTGCAAGGCATATCCGGAGAGGAATTGAGAAACGTCGCCTTGGGCTTGATTAAACCCCGGTAAAATGTGCGAGAGCTCCGATTTGGTTAATTCCCGGCAAAGCGATTCTACTTCCACTTCCGGATCGTTATCCTCATCTTTCATTGTGTTGATTAGTTTAAGTAAATTACCTTTCTTAAAGAGCCCGTAATCTAAAATTCCAGGCAAATCAAGAAGCTCCAGCTTTCGGGATATCTTGACCCATTGAATATTTCTGGTAACTCCGGGAATGTTCGCAACCCGAGTAGCTCTCC
>JACPTH010000255.1 GCA_016192885.1 bacterium
CGAAAAAAATGAATTCCCTGCGGAGGCCTCTTGAAAAATTTGTTCTGCATGGCTCTGATTTTGGACAAGAATGGTCCTAACATGAATTTGTTCAGGGGAAATCATTTCCGGATTTTTTCTAAGATAATCTTCGACTTCCGAATCAGTTGGAGGAGGAATTTTTGATTGTACGAATTCCCTGGTTAATCTAGCAAGTTCCTCCAGTAAAAATAAAGCTCTGGAAAGGATTGCCGAATCTGAGGCTTCAGAAACCGCGGAATCGAATTCTTGCAATTTTTGCAAATACAAATTCTGTCGGTCAATTCCAATTTTCCGCCCCGCTTCCGCCCAAAGCATAGTCTCTAGAAGTTCGGACGCGAAATCGGAATTCGAAAAATTCGTTCCCTCTCTACCTGAAAGCCTTTTCAACAATGAAAAATCGGAAAAAGAAACTACGATGCTACCAACCTTCATCGCCTGTTCCTCTCCCTTAAAAAGCGACTCAAGATCAAGATTGAAAAGCGTAACCATTAGAGAGCCTACAAAAAGAATGACTCCTAAACTCGTCCCAAGGATCAACCTCCTCGAAAGGCTTATAAACGCGGAAGAAGAGGCTTCAGCAGTTTCCGAAAAATGGTTGGCTTTCATTTATTTGTGGGGTTGTTTAAATCATCTTTAGATTTTGGGATTTGGGGTAAAGGATTCGAGAATGATGCGGGTATTTTTCTAAGAAGGCCAAATAACTCTTCAAGCTCAAATGGCCCCTCCTTTGAAAAAACTATTTTCCCCTCAGGGTCAACCAAAAAAGTGCTCGGAGTTAACTTAACTCCCCAAGAATCGGCGGTTTTAAAGCTTGAGGAGGCTACTTCCTCAAATACAACCTGACATGAAAGATGCCTTTTTTTAATGAAATTTGCAACTCCATTTTTCATCTTGGCGGTATCAAGGCAAACGAAAAAACCTTCGCAGCGTTGATAAAAATGATTTGTAAGTTCGTCACACAGAAAAGGCATTTCCTCAATGCAGGTTTGGCAAAAGAGAGACCAAAAAAAAATTAGATTCCATTGACCTGATTTTGGAAAAACCCGAGGTTGGTCGAAAAAATCTTGTAAGCAGGATTGAGGAGAAATTTCCCCTATTTTTAGGAGTTCTTGAGCGGCTTTTCCGGATGGAAGGCTGGGGGGAAAACAAAATAAGATAGAAACAAAGAAGAAGAGGCTAAAGTTTCGATGTAATTGCATTTTCCACTTCCTGTTCACTTTCCGGATCGAAACCTAAGTGAGTGTATAACACATCTCCATGCTCGCTTATTAGAACTGTTTTGGGCATTATCGTAACATCAAACAATCTTGTCAACTTCAGCTCGTCGTCGATTGCAAGCAAATATGGAATAGTTTCGGGGAACTTTTTCACGAATTTCTGAATTTTTGAAAGGGGAGAACCTGGTGGATGAACCCCGATTATTGTTAGTTTCTCTTTTAATTTTCCGTGAAGTTTTATAACAAAAGGAATCTCGTCAATGCAAGTTCCGCAGGTTATCGACCAAAAAACGAAAAGAACTTTTTTGTTCGTAAACAAGCTTGAAAGCTTGAATTTCTCACCGGTGGTGGTGGAAAGGGTCGCGCCTTCAAGAGTTCGAAGAGAATCGTTGGGATGCTTTGGTTCTAAAAAAAAGATTAAGGGCGCTGTAAATAAAACAATGATAATGAGTATGGCATGATTTCGGTTCATTCCCAATCATTTTACCACGGAACCTGTTTAGAGTGCCATGTAAAGGGAGTGGAAAGCAGGGCAAACGCAAATCTTTTTGCGTCATACGGGCTTTCGCCCGGGGCGTGCAGAAGCTGTGAAATAATATCTAAATTGCACCTTTTGATTTCTAAAATCCGCATCAAAGGCTGGTCATTTTTTTTGAAAATCAATTTTTTCACGGTTTCGCAGTCGGAATGAGCGGGTCGCGCAGACAACCAACCGCTGAAACCCCTGAATTTGTGTTACGTCAGAATAAAGTGTTCGTTTGCCCTGTAGACAGGGAAATGAATTTTTGCTAGTCTCGGATAAACCGCAAAAGATTTTTATTCATTTCGATAAAAAACCGTGACCGAAGAAGAATTAAAAAGTTTCTGCCTTCCGATTAAACTTCTCTTGTTTGATTGCGACGGAGTTTTCACGAATGGAAACATCGTCTATGGAATCAACGGGATGGAAATGAAATTTTTTTCAAGCAAAGATGGAATGGGGCTTATGATATGGCGAGAAGCCGGTTTTTCTTGCGGGTGCGTTTCCGGGAGATATTCTGAAGCGCTTGCTAGGCGAGCTTGTGAACTAGAATTTGACGAGTTACATCAAAATGTAAAGGACAAACGGTCGGTAATTTCTGAAATCATGCTGCGAAGAAAAATCTTGAAAAATGAAATTGCCTTTATTGGAGACGATATCAACGATCTTGCCGGCGTTGAATTAGTCGGTTTGTTCCTTGCTCCTTCAGACGCGCATAAAGAAGTTTTGAAGAGAGCAAACCACGTTCTATCTTCACGCGGGGGCCAAGGAGCAGTTCGCGAGGCAATAGATCTAATTTTGTCTTGTACCGGTCGATTAGATCAAATTGTTGCTAGAATGATCGGGTAAAATAATCGTCGTAATTTGCGTTATTTTTTACTGCGCGCAATTATTTCATTGATCATGGGGCAATCTCCATTGGCGCTGAAAAGATTGAGGAGATTTTTTTCCCCTATTTTCTCGAAAATTTTCCGGCATGAATTAAAAAGGGCAAGAGAACTGCTTCCGGAAGAATTTTCCCCTCGAAAGGATGAAGTGATTAAAGGGATGGCGGAAAACCAGATTTCCAATCTGCTAGAGATTTTTTTATATGAGAAAATCATGCGCGTTCAACCTTCTTTTGTTGAAATTCTCGGAATTGAACACCTGAAAAACGCGGTTTCTATGAATCGGGGAGTAATAATTCTTTCCGCCCATTTTGGAAATTGGGAGTTAATTGCCTATACCTTGGTAAAACTCGGTTTTCCGATTTACGCTATTGTTAGGCCCCAAGCCGTGAATCGAATGACAGAATTCATGAACAGCTTTAGAGAGCGGCGTGGGGTAAAAGTTTTAATGGCGGAAAATTTGAAGCTTTCTCTAAAAATTTTACGTGGGGGCGGATTGGTTGGTATTGTTTCCGACCTTAACGCTCGGGAATGGGGGTATCAAGCTTCTTTCTTTGGAAGAAAAGCCTCTTTTTACCCGACCCCGGTAATTTTGTCGGAACGGTCGCGGGCACCGGTTATTCCGGCATTTATCGAACGCCAAAGATCCGGAGTTCAAATCGTCCGATTTGAACCACCGATTCTTTGGAAGTCTGATGGGACAATGGTTGAAAAAATTCAGCAGTATGTTTCGCGGTATGAAAACGCAATCCGGAAAAGACCGGATCATTGGGTTTGGTTTCATGAAAGATATGTTCATGCTGAGCTTGGGAGATCGGAATGAAGTCAATTTTTTCTGATTTTTGGTTTTGGTTGGTGATGCTGCTTTTGTTTTTGGGAATTATTTTCAGGGATAGCGAATTCGAGAAAGATGTTAAAAGCCAATATTCAAAACAGAAAATGCGCCTTAATGAAGTTAGGTTTAGCGAGCTAGACCAAGGGTTTGAGCATTTGCGCGTGTATGCCGATGTAGTTGACATGGATGATTTTCAAAATAACTTCATCGCTTCGAATGTGCACGGTTTTTTTTATGATAAACTTGTAGCCACCCGCACCGGAGAATTTACCGCCGAGTCCGCGGCAAAAAATCCTTACGAAGCACGTTTCTGGGGGGATGTTAAATTGCATACTTCTGATAATGAACGCTTGAGAACAGAGGAATTAAAGTACTTTATTTCCAGGAAAGAGATTTACACCGATTGCCCGGTAACAATTTGGAAGGATTCCATGATAGTTACCGGGAGGGAGTTTCGCTTCAATACCCAAACAAAGGAAGGCCACCTTCAAAAAGATGTCCTTATCCGAATTTGGCCTTCCGGTTCAGATTCCGCATCTCAAAACGGTGAAGTTGCTTTTGCGACCGATCCAATTTTATTTTCCCCAGCATCCGATTCACCGGAAATCGCAACCCTTCCTGAAGAAATCCGGGAATCTATTTCATCAACAACATTTTCTCCAAGCGATCTAATTTCTATCGCCACATCCAGCCAACCCGGTTCCAATTGGGATATTCCAGTTTCGGAGGGGAACAAGTAAAGTGAACGTGAAGCGACGAAAGAAACTTCCTTTTACTATTTTTTTCGTTTTTTTTTCTCAGATTGCTTGTGCGCTGACAAGCATTCAAGCCGGAGATATGGAAATAACCAGCAAGTTAATGACCTTTCAGAACAACATTTATGTTGCAAAAGGAGGGTTGAAAGCCACTCAAAAAGACTCGGTTCTTACCGCGGACCATGGTGTTTACGACAGAAACCTGGAACTGGTTAAAGCCGTAGATGATGTCTCCGTTGTCCAACCCGGATCAATCCTTACATCCGATTACCTCGAGGCCTATGTTAAGGAAGATCGAATTCTTGCCAAGGGAAATCCAAAGCTGGTTAGGATTTCCGAGCGGCAGGGCCGAGATGAAAATGGGGAAGTTACTTCCAAGAAAACCCGCGTTATTTTGACATGCAACGAGGTGG
>JACPTH010000005.1 GCA_016192885.1 bacterium
AAAAGGGCCTTTGGACATCGGTTGTTGCCGCAGCAGTTTTTGTTTTTGAAATTTAAGGGAGCTCTCATCCTCGAATGTTTATTAAGTTTTGGGGTGTAAGAGGTTCGGTTCCGGTTCCCGGCAAAGACACCATTTTTTTCGGCGGAAATACCACTTGCATGGAAATTCGCCCAAGCGATAATAAATTGCTGATAATTGACGCGGGGACAGGAATTCGCCTTTTGGGCCTTGAACTTTTAAAATCTGATTTTGGAAAAGGTCGAGGAGAAGCTCACATTCTTTTTTCTCATACCCATTGGGACCACATTCAAGGCTTTCCCTTCTTCATGCCCGCATATGTCGGTCACAGAAATGATTCTAATCGAAAGCCCGATAAAAGCTGTAATAAGCTCCACTTATACGGAGTATCGGATGTTGATGAACGTTTGGAAGTCACTTTGCGCGGGCAAATGGAGCATTTTTATTTTCCGGTTGATATGGAAAACTTAGGGGCTTTGATTAAATTTCACCCGATTCAAGACAAAACCATAAAGATCGGGAGCGTTTTTGTGACCGCAAAACGATTAATTCATCCAAACGGAGTTTTGGGGTTTCGTATTCAAGACGGGAACAAAACCTTAGTTGTCGCAACAGATTGTGAACATCCCTCCGACGGAACCATCGACTCCAACCTCCTTGAATTAGCTAAAGAGGCTGATGTTTTAGTCTATGATTCGCAATATTCTCCTGAAGAATATAATCCCTCCGCATTTGGAGCAAGCGGGCCCACAAAAATTGGGTGGGGACATTCCACCCCATTAGAAGGGGCTAAAGTAGCTATCGAAGCCGGAGTAAAAAAGTTGGTTCTCACCCATCACGATCCTTTGCATAATGACGACGATGTGCGAAGAATTGAAAAAATCGCTCAAGAAAATTTCCCAAATTCAATTGCGGCCTATGAAGGTCTGGTAATCCAAGTATAATTTTTTACTTCGATTTCCCGTATTTTTAAGGTCCCCTCTTTTTCTTTTTGAAAATAGCGTTTTTCGGAACAGCTAAATAATTTTTGGTTATTGAGCTGTACATGAATTCGAAAATTCCTAGTAAACCTGCAAACTATAAAGAAACCCAATTTGGTTTTTTTAACCCAAATTTAAATTCGAAAAATTTCGTTTCCTTTCATTCTGACATCGGAATTCTGGCTTCTATCCATCTGAAAGCCTGAAAAAAAT
>JACPTH010000371.1 GCA_016192885.1 bacterium
GCCCAAAAGACGAAGCAGGAACCTTGTTTCCCGACATCTGGGTTTCCTTTGCTTCCGATGAAAAGATTGTTCAAACTCAAATGACCCTTGACGGCAAAGCCGTACGGGCACGGCATGCCGTGCCCCTCCAAGGGATCAACGAAAACTTTCATTTACCGATCGCCTCTCAACGCTGAAAATGTCCTATCCATCGGCACGCATAGTGTCGATGTCACACTAACAGATTCGGCGGGCCACCAGGCTTCCGCCGCATGGTTTTTTACGGTTGGTATAAAGCCTGTTTCGTCTCCGTTGGTTTCTGCAGATGCAAAAAATATTAGCAGCTTTACGGTAAATGTTAGTTCCTTATTTCCGGATTCACCTTTCAATGGCTTACTATTGGTTAATGTTTTCGAGAATCAAAAAGGCGATAGAAGCTTCGAGTATGTGTTATTCAAGGGCGACAAAGTTCAAAATCCGTATTTTAAAACATCAAGTCTTTTCCTGTTGCAAAACTCCATTACCAAAAGTGCTATAGGCAGGGATCTTCTTATCATTTTCCCTAAAACCAGGTTTGCCTTTTTGGGAAATATTATAAATTTCTCTTACAGTTATTCCGGAGTTGGAACCATTATTAGAACTCACTGGAACATAAGCGATATTCAAGGCAATTTGGTAACATCCGAAGAAACCAATGTTTCCTGGGAGCTAAAATCCTACACCATGGCAGGTATATTTCTAACGGTTAGCATGCCAAATCCGGATGATCCCGAGGGAGACCCGATAATTGAGACAGTTTCGTCGGCAAAACACCTGAGCAATATAGAGATTATCACCACATTGACCGATCGTGATTTTGTCTTAACTCGCAATGGCACGGGAACCATTAACATAAGCGGTGAAAGATTGGTCTTAGGTTCCAGAAAAGATCTAATAGAGGGCGATATTATAAATATAGGCGATCAAGGTAGGCTAAGTGTTGTTCGTTCACGCTGGAAAATCGTTGCTGGTGATACTCAGCCCAAGATTGAGAATCCACTTGCGACTGAAACACGTTTGCTTTTCAGTACAACCGGTTATGTCGAGATGGTACATGATATTTTTCTCGTATTAAATTGGGAAGATGAACGCTACACAAGCGATGTTCCGCCAACTGAGTCAGCTTTATACGGCAATTTCGCGCATAAAGCCACAGCCAGTTTCGACAAAATGCCTACCGGCATTATTTGGGGAACGGCAAGAAATATTAAATTTCAAAGAATTGACCTTGAAATAAAAGGCGAAAAGCGTGCTGTAACCTCGCAAGTAGGTAGTTATTGCGTAATAAATCCTCCGATAATTCTTGCGCGTTCGCAGCTTTTTTCGGAATCCAAACCGCTTATGGCGAATGCATTATTTCC
>JACPTH010000372.1 GCA_016192885.1 bacterium
TTGCTCAAACCCGCCCGACCAAGAAGGGCAATCGTTTTTCCCGGGCGATTGCATTGACAATGGGATTCAATTTTTGCAAGATCCGTTGATAATAAGGAAATCGATGGATAGCTTGAAAGATAAGGTGTCATAAGATGCAATAGCCCGGGTTCATCTGCGGCGCACGGAAGGAGGGTTTCAGGGTCAACAACTCTCGCGCGCGAATAGATCGGAACGTGCAGTTTTCCGAATTCGCAATCTACGTAGGGAATACCGTGTTCGACCATCCCGTAAGAATCCCGGACGTTTCTTTCGGGAATTCCCAAAACGTATGCGACCCTATCTTTAAACAGTTCTTTTGTTACCTCTCGATCTTTATGAATTTTCCAACCTCCGCCCGTTAAAACAAAGGATGAATCGCCTAATTTTAATCGCTTCCTTCTCTTTTCAAGCTCATCACAAACTTGCCAAAGATATGCGGGAAAACCCAAAATTCGAACAGCTTCAGGTTGTTTCGAAAGCCTTAACAGCCTCGAAACCGTTAAATCCAAATCGAACTCAAAAGAAGCGGAGCTTGAATTCCATTGAATCGCATAAAAAACTGATTTCTTCTGCGTAAAACCCGTCATCACTTTATCAGAAAAAGCCGTACCGACGTTCTTTGCAACGCGCGGATCATATGTAAAGCAAAGATAATTTACTTTCTCTTTTTGATTTACTAAACCCAAAGAACCAAAAATATTCGGAACAATCTTAAGAATTCTCCCTAACGATCTTGCATCTAATACTATTGCGCTTCTTTGACCGGTCGTCCCGGAGGACGTAAGCTCAAGCTTGATTTTCCGCTCGGGAATTGAGATAAGCCTAAATTCCTTAAAAATTGTCACAAAAATGGGCGGGATTTCCTCGGGTAAAAAACTTTCCTCCCCGGAAAATTTAAACCCCTTTCTTTTCAAAAACAAAGCAAATTCGGGACAATTTGAAATATGCCATTGGAGGGCTTCATTCATGGCTTTATCAAATAGCGCGTCCGTTAACTCCCCATGAGAATAAGCATCGGAAATATCAAACAACGCCCCGGTATTAATAAACGGAATTCCCTCAGCCAATTCTCCATTCTCCGTCAAAATCAGGTTGACAGCGCACCAACATTTCATACCAACATTTCATGAATGCATCTAAGAGTTTCGAATGATCTTGAAAATACAAGATAGTCCTCTCGTTGATTGCGCTCATTTAATCTCATGGACGGAAAATAGGCGCATGGAAGAAATTTGGCGTCAATTGTAATTCGTTGAAGATCGGGCCGAAAGGCGTTAACCAGTAGTTCGATATATCGAATCCCTTCCTTGGATGCGGCTTCGCAAAACCACATGATAACGCGGCGCAAATCGTCGGTTTGGCTTCGATACGCCACGATTACGGCATGGCCGTCAGTCCTGTTAAAATTTACGAAGATTTCAGAACTCTCATCATCAGCGACAAACAAAAGGTTGGGCTCGGTAAACGGAAAGAAAACTTTATCCATAAGATCTTTGTTTTGGTAATCGTCAAATTTCCGCAATAGAACTTTTTCATCTCGCTCAACTCTAAAATTGAGGGTTGAACCCATTTTCCTTGGATCTGAAAGAGGAAGATTCTGTTCTTCACATTCTTCTAAATTTAATACATCTCTAACAATATTATAGAAGGTCGCGGCTTCCGGAACGAGCAAAGGCTGCGGGCGCCTCATTTTTAAACTATCTTCGCGGAAAAAAATCTCTAAACCATGGGTTTCCATTGATGCAACCTTGCGAACATTTGGAAAAATTCCCATCGGGAAAAAACCTAGGTGCTCCAAGACCACTTGAGGAGCGAAGCTTACGGTGCGCGTTGTCGCGTAGATTACGTCACATGTTCTGGTTAGCTTCGTTAAGCGCTCAAGGGCTTGAAGAACCATAAATCGCATAATATCCTGGCCGCGAAATTCCTCAAGAACCACCGCCGCGTAACTTTTCCCTATTTTGTTTATTGGGTCGATGGTGAAAATAACCGACCCGATAATTCGGTTACCTAAAAACGCAAGAGTCCAAAAGTAGTTTGGGTCTTCAACTTTTTTTTCAAGAATCTTTGGATCTTGTACTTCGCGAAGAGTATACGAACCTTTGTACACTTCCTGATACAACCCAATTATAGCTTCGGTATCGTCGGACCCGGCGGTCTTGAAATGAACCTCTCGTCCGTCGTTTAACGTAATGCGCTTCATAAATTTAAAATTCTTTTTTTTATTTCCCTTTTGAGGAAACATCCTTCAATTGAGGGATTCCACGTTTCAGGGAAAACTCAAGGTTCAAACCCTGCTATCATAATCTTCTCTAATACCAAACGCACATAATTCGTTCATATGATTTTTCGTAGGGGCTTGATTCAACAAGCCCGCGCAGATGCACGAATTAAATGTGATTAGTATAAGTCAATTCTCTCATTAGAACAAAAGTAGTATAGGGTCGCGGGTTTAGTATTGTCAAGCGATCAAAAAAGCCAAAAAATCTTCCAATCAACCTTAGAGAGTTCTTCAAACCCCTATCAAATATGAGGTTTGGAAATCAAAATAAAAACCGCGAACCAAAAGGAAAGAATGAAAGAAGCCTGGAACCAGAAGATATATGGAAATAACGGCTCCCAAAGAGAAAACCGAATGGAACTGGAGAACTCCGGGTCACTCAGAATTCTAATTGTCTCCGGCTGAATATCCAAACTAATCTTTCCCGACCCAAGATCATCGATGCTCCCGGAAAAGTCCGCCTTAAGAATTTGCCCAATTTTCAAGCGTTCTAATGTCCTTGTATCCAAATTCTGAAGGATATGGTATCTCTTCCCCTTCTCGTAGACTCCGGTTCCGGGTTCCCCTTCAATTATTTCCAGGTCAAGGGAAACCTTAGTATCATTTTGGTAACGAACCGCATCTAAAAAAAGAGAACAACGCACTTTCACATCAATCCGTCTTGCAGAAAGCTTTCTTTCCATATTGTTACATAAAAGCGTATTGAAAATTGTTTTTTCGATGTTACCAAACTCTTCAATGAAACAGGTTTTTCAATTCGTAATTCGTAATTTTTAATTCGTAATTGTGTTACTGATTTGGGGCTCGTTTGGTGAAAAATTATCTTCAGAATTGGCGATGCCGCCAAACAACCCCATCACCAGGAAAAATAAACTTGCCATAAACGAAAGAAACGCAGGAAGGCGGTACACCCCTGAGTGAAAAAACCTCGTCAAATTCTGCAGCAAATAGGCCAACCAGTAACAGGTTAACCACGATAGATAAGGAGAACCACTGCGTCGGAAGTAAAAAATAAGAAAAATTGGGAAAGAAGCATTAAGCAAAACGGAGATAAAAAAACCGACGCCACCAGCTAAACTAAGCGCCCGCTCAATACCTTCGAATAATACGGTTACCAAAAAAGAAATTCCGTCAAGCGGGTGAATGGTAAGCGGGTTCAGACTGAACCACGAACAGATTGAAAAAAGAACCAAGGAAAAAAAAACCTGAACCCGATTTTTATTCGAGTACATTCCGCGAAATCGCGTTCCAACTAACATGGGGTCATTATATCCTATGTTTCAGGAATTTCAAATTTTCCCCCGGCGAGAAAACCCCTTCTATGCGTTGAGGAGGGCGTCAATCAAAGCGGAACTCAATCGATTATCGCAAGCGTTCAGCTATCAGAAGCTGTTAGCTAAAAGCACCGAATAATACGGTTTAAGAATGCAAAGAAACTTGAAATGTTGAAGGGTTCTCAAACTTGGGTTTCGGAAGGGTAGATACATGGTCGCACCAAGACCGGCATTTCATAAGCTTTTGCGGGGATAGGGGAAAATGGTCGTGTATCTACAACT
>JACPTH010000373.1 GCA_016192885.1 bacterium
AGCTGCGACAGTCGCTTCCGCGGAAAAAACATTCTCATTGAAGGTAACGATCAAATTCGCGTTTGTAGCAACCCCTGTGGCGTTATCGAGAGGGTTAAAAGATGAAACGGTCGGGGGCGATGTGTCGGTTGCATCGGTTGGATTATCGCTGGATACTTTTAATGAAGCCCCGGTGTTTGAAAGCACCCTTCCAAATTTGTTCTGGCCGTAATAGTCGTCTAGCGAGGAACCCGCGGGGTAGTATTTCGAATCGGACGCCAAAACCGCGGAGGAACTTGCCGACCAGGAAGCAAGCCGCTCACCCGCTCCTTTAGGATCCGTGACTTCAAAACTCCCGTTGAAGGGGTTGTTAAAAACTACCCTCCATGTAGTATTCGAGGCGGTGTTCCACCGAAAGGAAGGAATTGTGGTATCGGTAATATCAGAATTCCGCATAAGATTTTCAGCGGTCAAACTCGCGAGAACCGCTGAAATGGAAGATAGCTGGGAAGATTCATTAAGGGGAGCTTCACAGCCCGGATTCGAAGCCCTCTTTAGGTCAAAACCCTTCCGAATTTCGCCGATATTAAGTTTCAAACGATCGGCGGTTGACTTTTTCGCTTGGGATTCGTAAAGCGGAATCAATTGGGTCGCGGCAATTCCGCCGACCAATAATATTACCATCACCGCAAGCATTGCAACCCCATTGAGGTTTTTTAGCATTTTCATCCTTCTCTCCAGCTTAAAAATCAATTTCTCAAACAACTATTTCTTCTGATGCTCTTGCAAAATTATTCAAACCCCGCATTGGTAGCCCCAAGCTTTTGGGTAGTGTCCTATTTTGGCTACCCGGTTTTCGTCATGCTCGTGAAAACGGGCATCCAGACTCTTTTCTGGATTTCCGCTTTCGCGGGAATGACTGGAGGCATAATTTGGTCAATACCGGATTTTACAAAAAGATTTTAGCTAATCTAGGACTCCGCAAACATTTGGTAGCCGCAAGCTTCAGCCGCGAAAAAACTCGGCTTCGCAGGCGTAAAGCCTGCGCCTACCCTGGTTCGAAGGTTTTTCAAGAATAATCTTGCAAGTTCTTCTACAATTATAGAATATATGAAAAATTGTGACAAGTAGTGGCGCACCGCCGTGCCTGACTCTTACCCACAGCATGCTTTAGATCCTTTATTAGTAAGCGTTCAGTCATCAGCTATCAGCTTAAACCACGGGTGATGCGGCATGAAGAATTTCAAGAGGTAAAAGGTTTGAAAGTAGCTCAAAATTTGATATTGGCTGAATATGTGGCAGGTAGCAAATTTCCAAGGGTTTTTGCTGAATGCTGACCGCTGATAACTGAAGGCTTACCTTTATTAAAGCCGGCTTTTTGCATTATTAAAGCTTGCCATTCACACGCTCTACCAACTCATAACAATTGCTTCCGAATAGAAATCCCCCTTAATCCCCCTTTTTCAAAGGGGGATTAAGGGGGATTTCTCCCTCCTTTGGGAAAGGAGGGCCGGGGAGGATTTTATTGGAGCTACTTCTTTCAATTCATCAACCTCCAGAAAATCTCCTGGCGCCTGATAAAGCTTATAAGAAACCCGTCGCGAAGTCGTATTTGGGAAACATGGCAATTAATGGCTTTTTCCTTGGCTTTAATCGCTGGTTTACTCGGGAAATAGCTGTTTGAAAGCGGAAGGTCGCGCGGAGGCAAAATTCCTTCGCTTGGCCTGTACCCGTAAGGCTTTGGGAAAACGTTTCTGGACCCGTGGTGTACAAGATATGCCATGAGTAAACTTTTTCTTTTGATGTTGGAAAGTTCTCCTAAAACCATTTTTGCAACCGCACGATGGTCTTCGTTGAAATCCACGGGGTGAGGGAGCAGAACAATGTCCGGATTGGCAAGCAATATTATTTTTTGAAAGTCGGCCTCCATGGACGCACGCGAATACGGATGCAACTTTCGGTTTTTCAATCCCCACTCACCGATTCCGAAACGTTGCTTGGTCGCCTTCGAGCGAAACAATGACTTCGGGTTCTTGGAAGAAACGACCTTACTCAAAATTCCTGAAGGATATCCTAGAAAAATTCGGCGGGCGGGGGGAACCCCAAGTTCATTAAGAGAGTTTGAAGCCTCTTCCCTCCTTAATTTGCCAAGAACCCTATAATCATGGGGGCGAAACAAAAAAGACGGCTTAATTTTTCTCCGGACCCGCAAAGCTTTGGTAAAAGCCTCTCCATCCGTGACAACAACCGCCCAAACTTGGGCGCCTGAAGCTATGCGGTCGAATAACCAACCTCCGAGGCAAATTGTTTCGTCATCCGGATGAGGGGCGAACAAGAGAATGTTTTCCCCGAGCACCCGGTTTCCCCAAAGAAGCAAAAAACCGAGAAGAAAAAAATAACGACAGAGGCTCTTGCGATATTCGAGATTTCTCACTTTGTTCGAAATGACAGAAAATAGGTCTGCAACTGTCAATGCGAGGAGCAAAGCGACGCGGCAATCTCTTCTCAAATACGATAAAGTCGAATTTTGCAAAAGCCTCGACACTGAAGCAATTTAACTGAAATGGGCTACTACTCAATAATTCGGGTTGAACCAATGATTCTTGGCGTGATTAACAAACAACACTAAAAATTAGCTCCCGAGAGGATGAGATTTCTCCCTCCGGTCGAAATGACAGCATTATCTTGTCATTCCGAACACATTCGCCGATGGCTCAGTGTAAACTCCTGTGAGGAATCTCATTCTCAACATGAAAACGATTTCTTTCGCGGCATTTAGTCTTTCTTGTTAATCACGTTCTTGGCGTATAGAAATTTCCGTTTGAAATCACAGCTCTGATTCAGTGCGAAGTCTCTCAAAATCTTCAGGCCAAAGCGTTGTGGCTTGGGAATTTGGGTCGGATGAGTTTTTTGGTTCAAAGGGTTTCAATTTATTTTTGGATTTCACGCTCTGGAATTTCTGCGCCCCTAAAATCTCATTTAAAACTTTCAACGGGTCGCCGGTGAAAAAGCCGACTTTATCGCGCAGGGATACTATTTTCTCCGCATCGGTTGGTTCCATTCCTCCGAAAAATGAGAGCATCTTGGCGGTTGCGGTGTTAAGGTCGAGATTAAAAGGCATGGCATCCAAATCGACACCGAGTTTCTTCATTAATTTATATTTGAAGTCAAAAAAACCGTGTTTTTTATCAAGCTTTGCTTCGCCCGAAAACCAAAGCTGCGGCCCTACGTTGGCGAAGAGGTTTTCCCCCGCCATCGCTTTCTTGAACAAATCTTCCTTGAGCGCTAAAAAAGCTTGTTTGGCCTTTAAATGTTCAGCATTGGAAATCTTTTTTTGCACGTAATCAAGTTTCGTTCGATAGTAAGAATGATATAGGTTTCTTGCCTCATTGCTCATAACGGCATAATTTAATCCTTCAAGAACAATGCGGAAAAGCGTGCTCTTGTCTTCCGGGTAGAGCTTAACAAACCCTTGTACAAACTCGGGGTAGTTTTTTGGTTGATGGATTAACATCGTAGTTACGCATTTCTCAAAAGGAGCATTAATCGCCCTGCTGGATAAAATATCGTAAAATTGACCAGCGACTACCCCTTCAGTGCTTACAAGCTGCAAGCCGTTTTTAAGCGCTCCGGTTTTCTTTCCAAAGTATTTCGCCCAAATATATCTGTCTCTTCGAATCGGGTCTTGGCGCGAAAAAAGGAATTCGGAAATGTTGTACTTCTTTCGGTCCTTCTCTTTCAGTTTCGGGTTGGCGGGGCCATAAAGGGCTTCGAAAGCCTCCGCCCAGCCTTCAGTAAGCGCCATTCCTTCGTCGGTTATATATGGGGCGTCGTGTCCGTTAGTCGAAACGCGCTTGATATCTTTAAACGCCTTCCCGTACATGTCAAACATGCAAGGGTATCGTTTGTAATGGAGTCTTTAATGGAAAAGTAGGTTTTTCCTTCCATAACGATATCGACCAAACAGATAACTGAAGTATCTAATCCGATTTCTTTCCCTGAGGTAGGATCGATTAATTGGACCCCGATGGGAATCATGCAGGGACCGGGTTGTGGAAGGAAATTTGGGAGAGGCGATTTATCAAAGCAATAGAGCGGAGCGCCAATTTGCTTGGAAAGAAAATCTAGAATTACTTTTTTTTGCTCCTCGGAAAGAGTGGTTACCTTTTTAAGGGTTTCGCTTATAACCTGGAATTTAATGTTGCGGGCGGTTCGACGCAATTTTAAAGAATCTTCAAGTTCCTTGCTCTTTTTTAAGTAAGGGAGTGTGGTAGTAGCCTGAAAACCCTTCGGGTCGGTCGGTTTTCCCTGAAGCGCGTCACCTGAAAGGGCGTTAAATAAAAACCCCGCGTTCTCAACTTTTACGGTGCTTGGTATATTCAGGACTTTTCCAAGGATATTTATTACCGCGTTTTTCCCGACCGTGATTGGAGAACATATGCTCACAGGTTCGGCTTTAAGAGGGTCGCCGTCAGTTGAAATAGTTGTCGGAAGAGGTCTTGCGGAAACTTGGGCTCCCCAAAAAAGTATCAGGCAAAGACAACATACAAACAACTTTCTTGGAAACATATTCATTCTTTTTTCTCCTTCATTTTTTTAGGCACAACTTGCTTTTTACTCTTCATGATAACAATTAATGTTGTTACCCCGCAATTAAAAATCCAATCACTTTTTACTATTATTAGCGAGTTTTTCGGCTTCTTCGACCATTTCGGAAAGAATCTGCATTCCGTTGTTCCAAAAGCCTGCCTTTGTAATATCCAAGCCGATTCGTTTCGTAAGAACATTTGGGCTTTCAGAACCGCCTGAGGAAAGGAGATTCATAAATTTTGGCACGAATTTCCTTCCCTCTTTTCTATAAAGATTGTACAAGGAAAGGACAAGAAGTTCGCCGAAGGAATACGCGTAGCAATAAAACGGAGTATGAATAAAATGGGGGATGTAACACCACCACGAACCGTAACCTTCAGTTAAGGTTACCGAATCGCCAAACATTGCCGCATTTGCCTTCATCCAGAAACCGCCTATCTTTTCGGGGGTCAGTTCTCCTTCTTTGCGCCAGCTTCCGTGTAAATTTTGCTCGAAATGAGTCAGACATACTTGTCGGAAGACGGTTGCGAAAGCGTCCTCGATTTTCCCGCACAAAAGGGAAAGTTTCACGGCGGGATCGGTCTCTTCTTCGATTAGCCTGTGGAAAACTATCATTTCTCCAAAAACGCTTGCGGTTTCAGCCAAGGTCAGGGGAGTATCAGACTGAAGATATCCTTGCTTTCGGGAAAGATACTGATGGACGCCGTGACCTAATTCGTGAGCCACGGTCATAACGTCTCTTAAACGGTCGGTGTAATTAACCAGGATAAAAGGGTGAACGTCGGGAGTTGCGGATGAACAAAATGCGCCGCCGCGCTTTCCGGGCCGAATTTCCGCGTCAATCCAGCTCTTCTCAAAAAACTCGGTCACGATCTTTCCAAACTCGGGGGAAAACTGATGGTATGCATCCACGACGATTTTTTTTGTTTCTTTCCACTCGCATGCGGGCATTTTTGCGGAAACAGGCGCGTAACGATCGTAATCATATAGCTTTTTTAGCCCTAGCAATTTGGCTTTTAAGCGATAATATCGCTGTACAAGCCCCGTATTTTGGTCGCATGCCTTTAAAAGAGCTTGGACCGTTTTTGCGTCGATTTCATTGCTCAAATTCCTGGCCGACATGGGTTCCTGAAAATGACGTAAACGATCCATCGTCGAATGTTCCTGAACGATCGTGTTAAAGATAAAAGCCAAAGAGCGTTCATTCTCTTTAAAACCCGACGTAAGAGCTTTTGCGGCGGCAATCCTAACCTCGCGGTTTCCGTCATGCAACAAGGACAATAACTCCTGCTCGGACATCTCTTTCGTTTCTCCGCCAAGCTTGTAGGAAAATTTCATTCTTCCCAGCATCTCGTCAAAATACCTGCTAAAAGCATGGACTCCGGTATTTTTCATTTCGGCGACGATTTTTTCCTCGGGTTCGGAAAGCAAATGGGGACGATATCTGCGGGAAGCCGAGAGAAAATGCTTATAGTCCAAACATGCGGGGTCTTCAATAAGCTTTTTCGCGACTTCATCGGAAATTTGACACCAGTCAAGTTCCCAGAAAAGCATGTGGGTTTGAATTTCGGTGGCTCGCATCTGCATTTTTTGGAGAAGCTTTCCAAATTCAGCGTTTTGCGTGTCCTCAGCAAACAAAAGATGGGAATAAACTAGAGGCCTGTCGCGAAGAAGAAGAATTTTCTCGTATTCCCTAACTATCTGAACTAATTCTTTTGCCTTAATCTCACGTTTCTTAAGGAGCCACCACTTGTACTTCTTCTCGAAATTTTCAGCCATGGACTTTGCGGTGTTATAATCATTTTCAATTGCGGGGTCGGTTGGAGAAGAGTAAAGATCTTGCAAATTCCACCTGACTCCGGACGCGGAACACCTTGGAATGGTTTTCTTCTTTTTCACGATTTGGTTCATCCTTTTCTTTCATAGCTTTATTGTAATGAACCATAGGATGAAGGATTGACCCATCGGATGTCAAGTGAAAGCGCTATCGAAAGGTAACCATAAAGAGACAAATTGATTTACATCGCTGATGAACAAACCCCTTTTACGGGAACAATTTTTTCCCGGCATGAAAATGGCAAGCCGGAAAGGGAAGTGATTAATTTGGACAGGAAGAGAAACGGGGAAAAAAAAGAATGGTATGAGAATGGGCAATTGGGGAAGGAAGAGACTTGGAGGGATGATAAAATAGATGGCTTAAGTAAAGTTTTGTATGAAAGCGGCAAATTGAATAAAGAAGGGAAATGGAAAAATGGACAAGTCTTCGGGATACATTGTTCGAGAAGTTCAAATCGGCGATTCCGAACCAATTTGCGGCATTTTGAACCGGATTATTGCGAAAGGTAATTTTACGGTTATTGATGGCCCAATATCAATTGAAAGTCAAGCGGAATATATAAGAAACTACCCTCACCGGGGAATATTCAACGTAGCGTTATGCGCAAAACGTATGATTGTTATTGGATTCCAGAGCGTTGACTGCCTGGCGAATAAAACTTTCAAAATGGCGAGAGAAAAGGGATTTGAAAAAATTTTTACCTACGTAAGGGCTGATAATATTGGAGCGATTGCGTGGTATCTGAAAATGGGGTTTAGGGTTATCGGAACTGCGCTTAGACAAGCAAAGATAGGCGAAAAATATTGCGATGAAATTATTATTGAGAAATTTTTATAACCACCCGCGCGAATTCATTTCAACTTTCTTCATATTTTTCGCGTAAAGCTTGAAGAACCGCCGGGTCGGCCAGGGTGGTAGTGTCTCCTAATGCCCTTCCTTCGGCGATATCGCGAAGAAGCCGGCGCATGATTTTTCCGCTTCTTGTCTTTGGAAGATCCGCGGTAAAGAAAATATCCCTGGGTTTTGAAATGGGGCCTATTTTTTTTGAAACATGCATTTTTAACTCTTCGATTTTATCCTGAGAGGAAGCGATCCCCAATTTCAGGGTTACAAATGCTGAAATAGCTTGGCCGGTAATTTCATCTGACCTTCCAATAACCGCGGCTTCAGCGACTTCCGGATGGTCAACTAGCGCGCTTTCCACTTCGGTAGTGCTAATGTTGTGACCTCCCACCAACATGATATCGTCTACGCGTCCAAGCAGCCAAAAATATCCGTCTTTGTCTCGTTTGCAGCCGTCGCCGGTAAAGTACATCTTGTCAAAGCGAGACCAATAGGTTTTTACATAGCGATCCGGGTCTCCCCAAATGGTCCTCAACATGCCAGGCCAAGGTTTTTTTATGACCAAATAGCCTCCGCCTCCATGAGGAACGGAATTCCCGCTGTCATCTACGACGTCCGCGTCGACCCCCGGGAAAGGTTTCGTAGCGCTTCCAGGTTTCGTTGTAGTTATACCCGGGAGGGGGTATCGACAATCGGAAGCTTTCCTTTCCCGATGACTTGGTGATACCACATCCAGGCTTCGGGATTGATAGGTTCACCAACCGTTCCTAAAAGTCTTAATGAAGAGAGATTTCTTTGGTTTGGATAATCAGGCCCCCAGCGCATGAACGTTCTAATCGCGGTGGGCGCCGTGTAGAAAATCGTTACACCATATTTCTCGCAAATTTCCCAAAATCTATCTCGATTGGGCCAATCGGGAGCGCCCTCATACATCACCACGGTCGAACCGTTACAAAGAGGCCCATAGACGATATAAGAATGGCCGGTGACCCAGCCGATGTCGGCGGTACACCAATAAACGTCCTCGTCCTTGATGTCAAAAATGGTTTGATGCGTGGTTGCGCAACCAATCATGTATCCGGCTGTGGTATGAACTATTCCCTTCGGTTTGCCCGTCGTACCAGACGTGTAAAGTATAAACAAAGTGTCTTCAGAGTCCATGGGTTCCGCATTACATTGAATTGGAGTCTTATCCATAAGGAGATGCCACCAGAAATCTCTCCCGTCCAACATGGAAGCTTGTGACACCTCGCCTACTCTCCGTACCACGACGACTTTCTCAACCGATGGGCAGGATTTCAACGCCTCATCAATATTTCTCTTCAGGGGAACGACATTTCCCTTTCGGTATGCGCCATCCGAAGTGATAACGATAGAAGATTTCGCATCATTAATTCTATCAATCAAGCTGTCTACGCTGAATCCCCCAAAAATAACGCTGTGCGGAGCTCCGATTCGAGCGCAGGCTAACATTGCAATTGGAAGTTCCGGAACCATTCCAAGATAAATGGTAACGCGATCCCCCTTTTTGACTCCCAGCTTTTTAAGGCAATTTGAAAATTTGCCTACTTCGCGGAAAAGATCACCATAGGTTAGAACTCTCTCATCTCCGGGTTCGCCCTCCCAAATTATCGCGGCCTTGTTTCGACGCCATGTTTTTACATGCCTATCGAGACAATTGAGTGACATGTTTGTTTTCCCGCCATTGAACCATTTGGCCCAAGGGCAATCCCATTCCAACACCGAATCCCATTCTTGGAACCACTCAAATTTCCGAGCTTGCTCTTCCCAAAAATACTCAATATCTTGGCCGTGATGCAAAAAGTGAGGATCATTAACGTTGGCATTTTTTCGGAACTCCTCGGAAGGAATAAAACATCGCTCCTCTTCAAATAAAGATTCAAGCGTTTTGGAAACTTCAGACATATCTTTTTACTCCCATAAAATTTATAAAAAATAACAAAAAGAATTTCATTTTTGGAGCTACCGGCAAAATAATTCGAAAACCCTCAATGGGCGGCGCAAAATTTGATCGCGAAAACTCAGTCTCCCAAGCTTGAAACTATAACGACTCTCACTATATGGTTTTTTTCAAAATAATTTTGCAAATCGTTCATGATAAAGAACATTATTATGAGGGAAAAGTCAAGCTAGAACCATATTAACTAGGGCAAACGCACTAAAAGTTGCAAAGCCTTTTCTAACCTTGGTAAGGTGGTTGAGGCTAATTAACTGAGAGAATTAAGAATATCAAAAGTTAAAAATCAAAGATAAAACCGACAAAGTAAAAATCAAAAATAAAACAGAGAATAACAAGTAAAATTATTGCTAAATTATTTGTCACGCCCTCCCAACCCAACCCCTGAAAAAGAAATCGGCTAGAGAAATCTTCAAAACAAATTCGCATTTGATCGAGGTTTTAAAATTCACCGAGAATTACCGGAAACAAATCAGGGTCATTTAATTCTCCGAAAACCAGATTTCTCATTGCATTCGAAATGACAGATTGGGGCTCAAAATCAGCAAAGCCGGCATGTCATTTCGACCAAAGGGAGAAATCTCATAA
>JACPTH010000260.1 GCA_016192885.1 bacterium
AGGGTGATTGAACGTGCGGTTACCATTGCGAAAGCTGAAGATAATCAAAAGGCTCAAAAGCTTGAAAGCTTTTTTCATTCCGGCCAAGATAAAGAAATTCGGGACAGGACAAAGATCAAAAATTTTGTTTCCACCCTTGGTGAGGAAGCAAAAAAGAAACTTGTTGATTATTTAAAAGATCCAAGCAAAAATGAAAAACCAATAAACGTTAAGCAATACTTAGGTCATGATCGCGGGAAAAAGACAAAACAGAGCCCCAAAATTCTACGTGTTAACGGAATCATTTCCAAGTTGATAACCGAGATTGCTCCAAGATTTAAAGACATTGCTGGTGGATATACTCGAATTTTTAGATTGGGGAATCGCAGGGGAGATTCCGCGGAGTTGGCATTGATCGAGTTCTCAAGGTAACTATAGTTTACTGCTTCGCAACATCTCACCCTTTAGAATGCGTATTGATTCTAAAGGGTGGTTTTTTTGTACGGAAAAACGCAATTGCTTCGATTTAATAATGTTAGCTTTACCTACCCCCAAAACCAAGGAAAGGAGCCTTTTGCTCTTCGAGGCGTTTCCTTCTCGCTTGGGCATGGAGAAATAGCCGGTTTGCTTGGCGCGAGCGGTTCGGGTAAATCAACGCTTTCTCGTTTAGCCGCGGGGCTTTTACTCCCTCAAGAGGGAAGCATATTTTTTGACGGACTAGATTTATCTTCCCGAAGCCTTGAGATTCATCGAAAAATAGGGTTGCTTTTTCAATCTCCCGATCAACAGATTATTGGCACTACGGTAAAGGAAGATCTTGCTTTTGGCCTTGAAAATATCGGATTATCCCCTACCGAAATCGATCGTAGGATTTCTAATATTGCCTCTCAATTTGGGTTGATCGACCTTCTCGAAACTCCCCCCCACCTACTTTCGGGGGGAGTGAAGCAGGAACTTGCTTTGGCGGGGGTAATGATTATGGAACCTTGTCTCTTAATCTTAGATGAGCCTACCTCTAACTTAGACCCTTGGTTTCTGCCTAGATTTTTAGATTTGCTGGAAAAGTTCAGGTTGCAAAAGGGAGTTTCCCTTTTATTTATTTCCCCACACTCTGAAACAATTCGGCATATCCAAAGGTTTTTGGTTCTTTCTGAAGGGAAATTAGTTTTTGATGGCAATTCAAGAACCTTATGGGAAAAAGAAGAGTTAGGATCCTGGTTATTAGACGCTCCAGAAAAAAATCTCCTGGACAAGTTTTTGGTGCCTTTCTCGAAGGGAACGGATGTACATGAAAAGAAAATTCAAGTAACCGCACCCGAAATTGAATTGTTCAGACGACCTGCGGAAGCTCCTACCTTTCCTCAAGGTGGTTTGAAGATTCAAAATCTTTCGGCGGGTTACGGAAAAAATATTGTACTTTCGGAAATTGACGGTGAATTTTTTCCCGGAAGGCTGAATCTTGTTGTGGGTCCTATGGGAGTTGGAAAGACTACTTTACTTTTAACATTGGGAGGCAGTCTTCCCATTCTTAAGGGGAAAATAGAAGCCGATAACTGTGAGTGGAAACCTGTAGGGAGGGCATGTATTGCCTTCCAAAATCCTGAAGATCTTTTTTTTGA
>JACPTH010000261.1 GCA_016192885.1 bacterium
GCGACAGGGTTTGTTTCTTTAGAATAATTCCCCAAACCATTGGAAATGCTGATGGCACTCAGAGGGAATTTTTTTGGGTTGCTTTAAGACTAATTGATAGCACTAATCAAGCCGCTTTAGGTGCGTTCTCTCGCCCCAGGCAACCTTTAAAACCGGGTAAAGATTTAGCGACCGCCGATTTTTTTGACATCGTTTCTTCGAAATATTTGGATTCTTACAGGCAAATGGGTTATTCTAATGCTGAAATGGGAAGTCAATACCAACGCAACAGATTTGTAGACCCGTTTTTCCCGATCAATGAGTAGGCCGAAAATTTTAATTTGAGATGGTGACATGTGATTACAAAAAAGGGTGTTAGGTTCTGGGTTTTTGTTTTATTCACACTTCTCATAAGCATTTCTTTTTTGGGTTGTAAAGCCCAAGACATCCGAAAAACGTTTGATACCGTAAAAACCGCCATTTCTTCGGTAAGAGATCTGGCAAAAAAGACTGAGAATGAGTTTAAATCATCTTCCGGTTCAAAATCCCAAAGCCAAGGTTCGGGCAAACCCAGAACGGGCAGCAAGCTTTCAAATGACCCCGATAATGACGTGGCTATAAAGGTTTCGCCTTCCGACAAATCCTCTGATTCGAAACAGGACAACGATAGTTCTAGAGCGGCAAATGCGAATCGGGCAAGGGCTGTTGGCAACGCCGCTCAGGGCGGCTTGGATAAGTTAAATGGTTTGGAAAGCACATTTAATGATATTGCGGGCATTTTTTCAGACAAAAATGATTCGGGAAAAATCGCATCCGGAGGAGGTTCTAAACCCGGTTCAAATAGCGATTCTAGTTCATCCCCTTCCGAACCCTCAGAATCAGGAGCAAAAGGACGATTCGGAGCCCCCGTTATCGACCCAATGCCAACAAGAGCGGCCTCCGAATTTGGCCCAAGGAACGTAAGAGTAGGACATAAAAACCACACCGGAGTAGATATTCCCACGCCGAATGATACTCCGCTGCATGCCTTGGGTGACGGGGTCGTTACCGCCGTAGAATATAAAAATTCTCCGGGAAGATTCCTCCAAATACGTTACGATAATGGAATTGAATCAGTTTTTGCCCACCTTCCAAACGGTCCGGGTTGGAAAAACAAAATTTATAAAAAGGCTGGAGATCGGGTAAAGATGGGAGAGGTCGTCGCGCTTTCCGACAATTCCGGAACCAGCACGGGTGCCCATCTTCACATGGGAATCAAGAAAAACGGAAAATTCGTAAATCCCAGGAGTATCCCTGGAATTCAACTTCCCCCAAAAAGGTAAAAGATTATGCGAAAATTAGCCATAATAATTTCCATCTTGATTGTTTTTTTTCCAGTCTGTTCAGGCGCTTTTGAGACCGTAATAATTGATGAAGTAAAGTATGAAGCTTCCTTTGCTTCATCCGCCATTCAACCAATGGAGTATTTGAAGATCCCCTTCGGAACGGAGGATTCGAAGGTAGGGGGTTTTGATCAAGATCCGCAAACTATAAGCGAGGGGGTACCCTACGCGTTTCTTCCAATGAATGACGGGTCCGTTTTATTACCTGACACCGTAAACCAAAAAGTAAAACATTTTTCACCAACCGGGAAGGTTTTAGGAACCCTTCCAGTCGGCAATTTTCACCATGAAAAACCAACGGTCATTCGAGATTTTGCCGTCTCGCCCCAGGAAATCGGGATTTTTTCCCCTTTCGCATGCGAATTTAAGAACCCAAAGCTTGAATTTAGAAATGGGTTGTATTTGGCATGCACATCCGACGCCAAAATCGAGCTCATTGATTCCCTCGGAAATCTCAAGGCTGAATTCGATGAAATGCTAGACGTTTCGAACATCGGAGTTGATCCAAAGGGAAATTTGCTCGTTTCAAACCCTGTTTTAGCTTCATTGTTTCGCTTTTCACCCGACGGAAAATTAATTGAAAAATTCGTGAATCAACCTAATTTAACAACATACTCCGATTCAAACGGCAACCCATACGGAATAAGGGGGAACGACCTTACGGCGGTCCTATACAAAGCAATAAATGCATCCCCCGTAAAAGAGCTTGAAATTGCGAATTTCGTTTTGGATTTACCGCCGGAACGAAATGCGGTTTATGTAATCCATAAGGTTTTAGGGACCGACATACTTGGGAATGTTTTTATTCAGCTGGAAGCTTGCGATAAGGAAAGCGTGATCCACAGCGAAAAAATAATTATCGTCAACCCTGACGGCAAAATTGTTTCACAGCGCGATTTAATGGAAAAACCCTATTACTCCACGCAATTACCGCGCACCCTAAGAGTAATGCCCGACGGTCGCTTGATGGGCTTTTCAGCAAACGAAAAAGAGTACATTATTTTTGTTTATCCTTTGTAGCATTCCGCGCGTAAAATGAAAATTGCTTGGGGGGTTGTTGTTATATAAAAGCGTATTGAAAAATGTTATTTTGATGTTACCAAACTCTTCACTGAAGCGAGTTTTTCAATTCGTAATTTTTGATTCGTAATTGTATAGATTTACTCCCGCGAATGAATGGACGCGAGCTTTTGTGCAAGCATCTGCTCTCGCCACTGCGTTAAGCCTGAGGTTGCCGGTTTTCGAGTGAATCGCAAACAAAATTGATTTTAAAAATTGGAAACAATCTTTTCTTGACAGGGTGGATGCCCTGTGATATTCTCAGAAGGCTTTAATCCCTAATTGGGGAATGGCATTTATAGCGGATTTCTTAAAGCGTGAGTTCTTGAATCACCAAAAGGAGAATATTTCGATGTCAAAACGGTTCGCGGTAATGTTCGCAGTTCTTTTCATGTTTTCATTAAGTATGGCCGCCATAGGCGCGGAAAAGGTTCTTTTGCAGTATAACCCCAAACCTGGAACCTCGACGAAATATAAATTGCATA
>JACPTH010000300.1 GCA_016192885.1 bacterium
AATAGAAGGGGAATTTTGCTCGGTCGGAAATCTTTTGGGAAAGGGTCGGTTCAAACGGTGATTTCCTTGAATGATGGGTCAGCCATCGCCTTAACCACCGCGTTATATTATACCCCCTCGGGAGTTAACATCCATAAACAGGGAATTGAACCTGACATAGAAGTTGAGCTTCCAAAACTTTCCGAAAAAGACCGCGAGGAAATTACCAAGTCGATAGAGGAAGATGAGAAACATTTTCGGGCGATTTCCAATTCTTCAAAAACCGCGGAAATTGGCACCGGAACGAGTATTGCAAGCGATTCGATAAAAGACCCAGCTTCCGGAACATTTAAACCAAGCGGATTGGTCGAACCTCCGGATAGTTTAGCGAAGGGAAGCCTCCAGAATTACGTGGTTAGTCGTTTTGATACTCAATTGCAACGCTCGGTTGATATACTGAAATCAGCCGATACCTTCATGAAACTGCTTGGAAAGTAATGGCAATTTTGAGAAACGATTTTTCCAGAAAAATCTGCACTTTTGGAAAAATATTGGTGAATCGAAAGTTTAGAGATTCTTTTTCTTTTGTGGGGAATTTGCAAAATTATTTTCTGAAAACGTTCGTGATCGGGGTAGGCGCAGGCTTTATACTTGCGAAGCCGAGATTTCGCAAACTAAAGTTTGCGGCTACCTCTTCAACTGTCCTTGCGAGGACCAAAGCCACGAGGCAATCTCTTTTCAAAACTTCCAAAAATCGAATTTTGCAAGGGCCTATTGTTTCAGGAATTTCTCTCGTTGAGCTTTTGGTGGTGGTCGCCGTTACGGCTTTGCTGACCACAATTGTTTATCCGACGACTCAGGTTTTGCAACAGCGTGACAGGGAACACAGATTGAAGAAAGTTTTAAAAAACGTGCAAAGCAAAGGTATTGACGATTATACGAATTATGTTGTTGCAAAAATCAAGAGTTCCGGGTTAACCGCAGATCAGGAAGCCTTTGCCATTGCCTCTGGGGCGGCCATGGGGTTGCTTTATCCGCTTAAGCCTAGAGACCTCGAAAAATCCGTTGGAACCAGGCTTTACATTCCAATTGATTCAGGGTTTCCCGCCCCCCTCTCCTCGGTAACCGTCACTATTGAGCGGCGCTTCATTAGGAAGGTTCCGCCTCACCCGTTTATCAGTTGGCTTCCTAACTCCCATTGGGAATTCAGAGCCGCCACTGAAACCGCTGCGGGAGGGCCTTGGTTTGCATCTTCTTCTTGGCCTGCCATTGATGCAACAGGCGTAATTGAATTTAAATCCGTGGGAGCTGGAATTACCCTTAACGGGGGAAATTCAGACGATCTCTATAAGGAATAGAACATACGAGAATGAAAAAAAAGGCCGGCGTAAATCTCCTCGAAATGATAATTGTGGTAGCTATTTTGGGGATTGTAGCTATTTTTGCTATCCCATATGCAGAAATAATTCTTGTTCGAACCTACGAGATTGAACTCGAAAATAATCTCGATCTAATTAGAAGAGCGCTTCAAAAGTGGAGAAAGGATTGCGAGGACACGGTGAAAAGAGACCGAGGGGAAGGGGCTTTGGTTAATGTCCCAAATGAAAACATGTATCCCCCCGATTTAGGATCCCTATCCAAAAGCATGCCTTTCACCGTTTATGATAAATTCGGAAATGCGACCGCGACATTTTATCCATATCCATATTTGTACAAACTTCCCAAGGACCCTTTAATTGGTAGAGCGGTGTGGATGCAATATTATGCCTCTTATTCATCGGATGTGAATTCTTCTTCCACGTTTGACACCGGTAGAATTACTCCTTCAAATGTTGTAGCAACCGGAGTTTTTGACATTTCCGGACATCCGGATCCCACAATTCGGAGAGGATTTGTCACGGCAATCGACAATACAAACTATTCCGATTGGTAGCTTAATAAGGAAGTGAGAAAAATGAGATCTTTTCAATCCGCTAACCATGGCTCATTGAAAACGGGTTCAAGTACCCGGGGATTTAGTTTAATTGAACTAATTGTCGTAGTCACAATTATGGCGGTTCTTACCGGAATTGCGGTTCCTTATTATCAGGAGTATGTTGTTGACGCCAGACGCTCAGCCCTTCAGCAGAACCTTGCAAATTACCGGAAGGTATTGTTTGACTTTCAAGGAGACCAGGGAAGAGGGCCTTTTAGGGTAAATGTTTCAAGCGGGGCAACTCAATTTATCACCGATCCTCGAAGCACGAATTTAAACTACGGAAACGAACTTGTCGGAGGTCCTGTTCAAGTTACAACAACCGTAGAGCGGAGACGAAATGTTAGATACCTTTCAGGCCTTCCGGTTTTCAATGACCCTACCACCGGAGCCCAATTAACATGGGGATATGGAACCTGCACGGCTTACTTCGTTGATGATGGCGATGGGCTCGGCAATGATGGTCTTCCCTCCGATTCAACTTTTGATATACTTGTCGAGTTTTCTTTTCTCGATAACAATCGCAATGGGCAATACAATGCCTCGGATACGGTTTTGTATTACAAAGGCCTTTATTCCGAGAGATATCTTGGGTCAGCCGGAATTCCTCTAGATTATATCAACGTTCTTGCCTCCGATTCAGGAGGAATGTTTTATTAGCTATTGATTTTTAATATTTCGTGGTATAGTAACCGATAATATTTTTGAAGGATTGAAATTTATATGGCGGCAGAATTTCTAAAACGCAAAAGAATAGGGGAAATTTTGATCGAAATGAAGGCTATTACGCCGGCTCAGCTTGAAGCCGCCTTAAAAAAGCAACCGGCGGTTCGGAAGATGATAGGGGAAATTCTTATCGCCGATGTTCCTATTTCAGAAGAGGTTGTTTACCGTGCTCTTTCGGTTCAGCATAATATTGAGTTCGTGAATCTCGATAACATTGAGTTGAATCGGGAGTTGGTTCGGCAGATCCCTGAAAGCTTGATTAAAACCTACAAATTTATTCCCTTAAAAAAAGAACCCAAATCTTTAACAATTGCGGTATTTGACCCAAGCAACACCAAGATGTTTGACAGTATCAAGCTGGCGACCGGTTATATGTTCCTAAAATGGCTTCTAGCAACCAAGAGTCAAATTACCCACATCATTAACGACATAATTTACAGGCCTCAAAATGTCCTTGAAAATGTTCCTATTGATGAGCTTCTTCACGATGTCAAATTGGAATTCGCGACTGAGAGAATTGGGACTGATTTAAGCGTAACCTCTCTCTCTGAAAAGAATCTTGAGGAGTTAAAACGAGAATCAGACCAGACGACCATCGTAACGTTAGTAAATAAAATAATTCTTGATGCCGTAAAAATGAGAGCTTCGGATATTCATATAGAGGCTTTTGAAACCCATGTTCAAGTTCGTTATCGCGTTGACGGGATTTTGTATGATATTATGCCGATCGAGAAATCCGCCCATCAAGCGATTATTTCCAGAATAAAAATCATGTCGAATTTAGACATAACCGAGCGAATGATGCCCCAAGACGGGAACTTTAAATTGAGAGTAAAGAATCAATTCATTGAGTTCCGCGTGGCCATTTTGCCTTGCATTTATGGGCAAAATTGCACTATCCGAATTCTTGATTCAAGCAGGGTTAATCTAGAGTTGAAATCTTTGGGGTTCCTTGACAATGAACTAAGAGTTTTCGAACACAATATTAATAAACCATGGGGATTATGTCTAATAGTTGGTCCGACGGGTTCCGGGAAAACGACTACTTTGTATTCCGCTCTTTCACTGATCAACAGCCGGCAAAAAAAATTGATTACCATTGAAGATCCTGTGGAATTTAAAATCCCAGGGGTTCATCAAATGCAAGTTATGGAAAACAAGCTTGATGAAACTCGTTCCTTAACATTTGGTAAAGGGCTAAGGTCCATCTTGCGACTTGACCCCGATGTTATCATGGTGGGAGAAATCCGCGATTACGAAACCGCTGAAATCACGGTTAAGGCGGCATTGACCGGTCACATGGTATTTTCCACCATCCACGCGAACTCAGCTATTGAATCTGTTTCTCGTCTTGAAAACCTTGGGGTTGATCCGTATCTTTTTGCGACTTCCCTTGTTCTTCTTGTCGGTCAGCGCCTGGTTCGCAAGATTTGCAATGAATGCCGACAGCAGATTGAAACAACCCCTTTTCTTTTGGCTTCCCTGCAGCTAGACCAGGAGAAGTATAAAAATCATAAGTTTTTCCGCGGAATTGGTTGCAAAGTATGTAATAATAGCGGATACAGAGATCGTACCGGCCTTTTTGAAGTTGTTGAGGTAAACACCGAGTTAAAAGAAGTAATCGGGCAAAGACAATCGACCTTGCAACTTTTTAAATTTCTTAGACAACAAAAAATAACAACAATTCAAGATGCATGTTTGCGGAAAGTGCTAGACGGGGATGTTCCTGTAGAAGAGTATATTAATGTAAACGTCGGGTGATACAATACCATTCATGGCAAAGCGAAAACTACCTGGAATAGATTTAGTGTTGGATATTGGCACAAGAAACATTCGTTTATTGCGGCTTGAATCCGCCCAGCCTGGGAAAATTAGGCTAAAAAACTGCTGGAGTAGTGATTCTCCTCATGAATTGGTGGTCTCCACCTTTATTGAGTATCCCATCATTGATTCTGCCCCAATAAGCAAAGCAATTAAAACCTTGATTTCCTTTGCAAAGGTTCCCGCACCTTCAGGAATCATGCTTTTGCC
>JACPTH010000006.1 GCA_016192885.1 bacterium
AGAAACTACTAGGAAACAATTTTTCCAATTCGTAATTACCAACTCATAATTTCAGATTAAATTGGGCTTACTCTATTTTTTGGGGTAATCTGGGCGAAGATATGGGGTTTGCTTTAATTCCGAGATAATTCTGGAATAGCTTTCGTAACGCGATGGGGTTATTCCATCCGGCTCCCCTATCGAGGACCGGACAACACATCCTTGTTCGACCAAATGCGTGCAATTGCGAAAACCGCATTTGGATGAAAATTTCTCAATTTCCGGAAAACCTAAGATTACTTGATCTTTTTGCAATTGAGATAATCCGAATGAGCGAATTCCAGGTGAATCAACTAAAGCGCCTCCATTTGGCAATGGAAAGACCCTCGTAAACGAGGTAGTGTGGCGGCCCTTTCCGGTTTCCTTTAAAATTTCACCCATTTTAAGCCCCTGAACTCCGGTAAGTGCGGACGCAAGCGCGGTTTTTCCGACCCCCGATTGACCGGAAAAAATGACCCATTGGTCGGTTAAATCTTTTCGCAGCTCTTCAATACCGCAAGGATTTCCTATTGCGCTGGTTAGCCAAAATGAGAAACCCAATCCCCTGTACATACTCGCAATCTTATCAATCCCTTTGGAATCTTTTACAAGATCGATCTTGTTAACAACCACCACAGGGCGCAACTTTCCAAGTTTCGAGGCCAAAATATACCTGTCGATCAACCCAAGCTTTAGGGGAGGAAGGTCCCAACTTACAACGATTAAAACCGCGTCCATATTGGCTGCTATAACATGTTCGTTCCCTCGATCGTCGAAACGGGTCAATTCGGACTTGCGCTCAAGGCGCTCATTAATAATCACTTCTCCGGATTTTTCAAAAAAAGTTACCCGATCTCCCACAACAAGAAGCCTTTTTCTTGTTTGACGATACCTTGCCCCCCCCGAAATTGTTCCGAACAAAAAGCGCTTTTCGCCGTCTATCATTTCCACCCCGCCGTGAGTCATGGCTAAAACGAGGCCAACTCCCGGAGGTAACCCGAGATGCCTCTTTTCTTCAATAGCCATTTTTTTGATTTATGATTGTCAACTCAAAGTTTTCGAACAAAATCCGAGTCAATCATTCCGGCAATTCTTAAAAGCCGGATCTGAGAAAGGTATGTATCAAATAACGCCGAAATCGCCCCCACCTGTACTCTGGTAAAATCCGCCTGATTATCAAGCAGGTCTGAAATTGTTATCACTCCCGCTTCATACTGGAATTTGCTTAACCGTACTTCCTCTGAGGCTAATTCCAAACTCTTCCGCGTTATTTCAACTCTTTTGCGGGCATTTTGCAAATCTAAAAATGCGGTTTCAAGAGCGGCTTCCAAAGCCCGCTTCATTCCATCATATGAGGCTTCAATCGCGCGAACCTTGTGGCTTGCCTCGCCAACACGCCCATGTATCAGTCCCCCGTCAAACACCATTAAATTCATCGCTCCAGTCAGGCTCCAAACTCGGTCGCGAGGCGGATAATCCTTGCCATTTCGCCCGTTTTGATATGAGAAATCAAGGCTCGGGGATCTACCGGCTTTTTCGTATTGTACGTTTTGTTTCGCAAGCAGAAGTTGCTGCTTGAGGCTCTTCAATTCAACATTGTTTTTTACCATGCTCTCCTTTAAAACATCAAAATTTGATTCCATAAAAGGGATAGAAACTTGCGACAATTGAAAACTGTTCTCTTGGATTGGAATACCCATTGAAAGGTTTAACCACGTATGAGTCGTTTTGACGGAATTTCGCGCCTTCAAAGTAGTTTCAGAAGCTTCTTCCAATCTTACCTCGGTTTTTATTCTATCCGTTTTCACCGCAATTCCGGCTAAAACACGGGAAACGGTATTCTCATGGTGTTTGCGAATCGCATCTTCATTTTCCTCCGCGCTCTTCAACAGTTCCAACGCTCGAAGATGATCCAGATAAGCTGAAACAACCCGGACAATAATACTTTCCTGAGCAAGTTTTTTCTCCGTTTGGGCGGATTCCAAATTTGTTTCTGCGGCCCGAACCGCAATTCTTGCCCTGCCTCCGGTTTGAAATGAGTAACTGATGTTTACCCCGTCATTATATTGAATGCTTGAAAGCGAAGACCCGCCGCCCCTTGGAAATCCAAATTCCCCCAGACCAAGGGAACCCATCGTAAATTCCCGTTCCAAATACTGCAAGGATGTTGAAATTTTTGGGAAACGCTCCGAGCGCGCTTGGGTAATCTTACTCTTGGCCGAGTTTAGAAGATGCTCCGCTTCGCGGATCTCAGGGGTTAACTCGAGCGCCAATTTTACCGCGGTTTTTAAATCAAGCGTACCGGACGCAATTGTGCCGTTTTCAGAAGCGAACTGATTCCCAAAAACAAAAAGAGGACAAAAAATCAGAAAAAAAAATAGACTGCGTGAAATACATGTTTTAAACCTTGAACCAATAACTTGGAAAACCCCCGAAAAACCCGGAATAATATTAGAGTTAACCATCTACGTAAGGGATAGGATCTTTCACTTGGGCATCCGAAAAACCTTTTAACCGGAGGCGGCATGAATCGCAGACCCCGCAGGCTTGGCTCTGGGATTGGTAACAACTCCAAGTTAAATTAAAGGGAACCCCTAATTCAAAGCCCATTTTTACGATTTCCGATTTTTTTGAATGCAGGAGGGGAGCTTCGATTCTAATTTCAGACCCAGGTTTTGTTCCCTTGGAAATCATTTCATTAAAAGCGGAAAAAAACGTTTCTCGGCAGTCGGGGTAGCCGGAGGAATCTTCTTCAACCGCGCCTATAAAAACTCGTTTTGCCTCGATCACTTCGGCCCATGAAACCGCCATGCTTAGAATATTCGCGTTTCTAAATGGAACGTATGTAACGGGAATTCCATTAGAGAGCTTAGTGGGGATAGGAATCGAATCGTCTGTCAGAGCGCTTCCGCCAATTTGTCGAAAAAAGTTTGATTCAACTACTAATAT
>JACPTH010000007.1:0-3001 GCA_016192885.1 bacterium
AAACCACACCGAACCTTTGGAAAGAGGGCCGCTTTGAAGAATAATTCGCATGAACGCGGCATCTTTTGGGAAATTTTTTCTGCCATCAGGCCCCGATTCAAAAGATCCCTGAAATTTTTCCCATTTCGTCGATACCGGAGCGGATTGCATAGCGGGCCAAATGTAACCTCTAAGACGCTTGGATTTGTCGAATATTTCCGCGCCAACGCTAGCTTTTTGATTTCCATTTTCAGTTTTTAGCCATCCTGAAATTGCATATTTCTCGGCGGGATTGATAGATATCAATTCTGAAACAACTCTTACTTGTCTCATAAGAATATCGGAAAACAGGCGCAGCGAATTGCGCCCTGTGAGGGCTTCTTCGGTGGAAACATTCACCGTCCCATCTTTTGCCTCCCATGAATCAGGAAACCCCTTTTTCCGTAGGTCGGTTTCGAAACTTCCATTTTGAATCAAGTTTTGCTGCTCATCATGTAGAACATTGTAGGATAAGCTAAAATCCTTGCGTTCCGGAAGATTCATGTTTTTTAAATTTTTTCTCGCATTCTCAACCCGAGACTGAGACGGAGGATGCGTGCTCAAATAGGTCAGAATTCCCTTCTCTCCCTTTCCAAATTTTTGAACGAACTTTTCCCAAAGAACCACTTGCGCGGAAGGGTCGAAACCCGCTGCTGCCATTTTTTTCTGGCCGATGTCGTCGGATTCGTCCTCGTGCTCTCTGGAAAATTGAAGAAGGGTCAACGCCCCAACAAGCTGGCCCCAAGTATCCCTATCGCGCCTGTTATTAACCGCTTTTTCAAGCAACAGTTGAAATGCCACATTCGTACGAAGTTGCTGTAAAGAATGCCTGCGTTCGGCGTGAGCTAGCTCGTGAGCCAATGTGGCCGCCAATTCATCATCAGAGCCCACAAAGTCAAGCATTCCGCGATAAACAAAAATGCTTCCACCGGGTATGGCAAAGGCATTTACGTCTCCGCCCTTCAAAATGGTAATGTTGTAATTCATTCCGCGATCGCGATATTGAGCTTTAACGCGATCGAATATCGAATGAACCCATCGATTTAGCTCCGGGTTTTTTTCTTTTTTATTCGTTAAATTAATGAACCATTTCACCTCTTCCCCAAATCTCTTTTCGGCTTTAACGTCTCCGGTAAGCCACAACAGCATATTTACGTTTTCATATGTTTGATAGATCTTAAAAATATCCTGGAGAATGTTCTTCCCAAAAGATTCCCGGGGAAAAGCGCCCAGAAGAAAAAACACAACCAATCCGCAACAAATTATTTTTCTCATACCATTTTCCCTAAAAATCGCAATCTCAATTTTTTTCTATAGAATTTTTGTAAAAATTACGCGGTCATCGCCTGGCCGGTAAAAATCTCTAATTCTTGCCTCTTCATGATAACCAATTTTTAAATAAAAACTACGCGTAGGTTTATAAAGATCTCTTCCGGATGTCTCGACAACAATTATGCGCCCTTTTTGAGCCAAAACTTGACTTTCAACCCATTCCATCAGAATTTTTCCTGTTCCTTCCCGTTGAAGAGAAGGATCCACGCATATCCAATAAATATCGTATGTGCCTAATGTAATAGGCTTTTTCGGCGACACCGAAAAAATAGTCTTTTTGGTCGGGTTTTGTCAATGCCATGTCAATTAGTTCCAGGGCGACTTCAATTTCATAAGGTTCAAAAAAGCCCGACCTTGCCAGCAAAGTTTTTATTGTTTCCCTATCTGATGGAAAAAGTTCACGAACTTTTACTTTAGGACGGCATTTCATTTTTTTTTATCGCCAAGAACACAATAGATTCGATCGCGGAGGCATAATCAAATCCCATCTCGGGAAGCGAATTTGAAAAACCTCCGTCCGTTTCCGAAATGTCCGGATTTGGGTTGATTTCAAGCACCCACGGGACTCCAAGCTTATCAACTCGAAAATCAATACGAGCATATCCGCTAAGACAAAAGGAATTGAAAATTTGTCTTGCCAACAACCTAATTTTCCAATCTAGCGATGGTTCTAAATTTGCGGGGGCTTTTATTGGAGTGGAACGAAAATCCTTGGTATTTTTCACCCATTTTGCATTGTATGTAATAATTCTAGGCTTCCCAGGCTTAACGGATGAAAAATCAATTTCATTAATTCCGACATGAAGATCTCTTTCTGTCTCTAAAACTGCAACATTTATCTCTCTGCCATCAATATATTCTTCAATCAAGACGGGAAGCCCGAATTTCTTTTTTAAAAGAGAAAACCGCTTCACGGCGGCCGCGGCGTTTTTTACCACGCTTCCGTTATCAATCCCAATAGAAGCGTCTTCGAAAGAGGGTTTTAAAATAGCAGGCCAGCTTTCCCAACTTGCCAAATCCTTGTCGTCGGTAAGCGATAGAAAGTTTGGGGTCTTGATATCAAAATCTCTCAAAAGTCTTTTTGTAAAGACTTTATTCAGGGACACCGACAAAGCTTCGGGAGAGTTTCCGGTAAAGGGAATATTCATCCAACGCAGAAGGAAAGGAATCGCGGGCTCTAGGCTACTGTTTTGACCCACGGTTTCGCAAAGATTAAAGACTACATCGGGAAGATATCTACGGATTTCTTCAATGACATTACCCGGGGAAGACCCGACGTTAATGACAAAACAATCATGACCTCGCTTTTCAAGCGCATCCTTTACCGAATCCGCGCATTCACCGGAGCTTTCGTCGGATATAGATTCATTTGGCCATCTGATTTTGGAACCAGCTTCGTTTCGAAGTATCGCGATTCGCATAGAGACCCTTTCTCGTAAAATTAAAGCGTAAGCGATAAGGTTATAGTTCTAACCGGCCAAGTGGTTTCGACTAAAGGCTTCATTTAAAATCCGCCCGATCAAATCGCGATAGCTTATTCCAACCGCATTTGCAAGGATAACAATATCGCCTTTTTTTGGGGATAACCCCGGAAGGGGATTTACCTCCAGAAATCGAGGAACCCCCTTTTTATCCAATCGAACGTCAACGC
>JACPTH010000007.1:3063-4689 GCA_016192885.1 bacterium
GGTTTTGATAATCGCGCTTTGACTCGATCGAATAAACGAATTGATCGGTTGGAACCTTTTTAGGAGAAATTTCCATTATACTTATTACGCTTGGATTAGCGTTCCCTAATACTCCGACCGTGCATTCGGGGCCCCCAAGAAATTCTTCAGCCAAAATAGGGACGGAATAATCCTTAAAAAGAATTTCGGCTAGAGCGCGAGCGGAGTCGGGGTCGTCAATTCGAGAAGCGTTCCTGACTCCCTTGCTTGAGCCTTCAGCGTTTGGTTTCAAAATAATCGGAAACGGAATTCCGGAAAAATCAATTTCTTTCGTTGAACGAAAGATCCGCCCAATCGGGGTCGGGAGCTGGGCCCCAACGACTTTTTTCGCCAAATTTTTGTCAAGCGTTATACCCATGGTGAGAGGGTCGGAACCGCTATATGGGATTCCAAGCATCTCGCATAAAGCCGGAACTTGTGCTTCTCTTGAACGCCCTTTCAAACCTTCGGCAATATTAAAAACAAATGAAAACCTTCCCCGAGAAAGAGCTTCGGGGAAGGTTAAATCCGCTTCTAGGATTTCTACATCGTGTCCAAAGGATGCAATTGTTTGAGCGAGCGCATCGACTGTCTCTGGAGAGTCAAACTCTTCAAAGGAATCATCCGGTTTTCCATCTTCTTTTTTATAATTGGTATTGCGATTACATGCGAGCGCGAGCCGCAAGCTTCAATCTCCTTTGCATACGGGGGATTTCTCGCGGAACAAGACACTGCCGTTGACCTGCTAAAATGCTTGCCACACCTCCGGAGGTTGAATTGCTAGACACTATTCTTTCTCCTGCTTCACGATATCCAACCACCACGCCTTCATAGTTTCTAAAAACGCTCATTTTCTCGGATTGGCTAATCAAATAATTTGGCATCAAGGGGATTTTACCCGTTCCTTGGGGGCCGTCAACCACAAAAGTAGGAATAGAAAAACCGGTGGTATGCCCTCGCAAATTCTCAATGATTTCGATTCCTTTGCTTACCCGGGTTCGAAAATGTTCGACGCCTAAAACTTGGTCGCATTGGAATAAATAATACGGTCTAACCTTGATTTTTACGAGGTTTCTGCAAAGCGTTTTCATCGTTTCCGGATCATCATTTACGCCTCGTAGAAGAACGGATTGGTTGTTAACGCAGACCCCGTGGCGAATTAAGCGATTTACTGCGCCCGCTGATTCGGTCGTAATTTCCTTAGGATGATTGAATTGAGTATTAACCCAAATTGGCCCATATTTATCAAGAATCTCGCACAACTCATTGTCTATTCGCATTGGAAGGGTAACCGGAGTGCGAGTTCCGATTCGGATGATTTCAACATGCCCGATCGCCCGCAACCGCTTGAGAATGGATTCTAATCGAGCCGTCGGAAGGGTGAATGGGTCTCCCCCTGAAACAATTACATCTCGAATGGAGGGCATGCTTTTGATGTAATTGATCATTCGATTTATATTGCTTTCATTGACTGAGCTATCCGCGGAATTCCAAATTCTTTTGCGAGTGCAATGCCTGCAAAACATCGCGCAAGCATTTGTCACGACCATCAATCCCCTGTCTAAATATCGATGGGTAAGACCCGGAGTAGGCATGTCGTCTTCTTCG
>JACPTH010000264.1 GCA_016192885.1 bacterium
AGCGAATCCGAGGTTTCGCAAACGTAAGCGGGCGGGTTTGCAAACCCGCCCCTATTACCAATGCATGCCTTCGAATAATTTTGCCAATGCCTAAAATGTTACGGAAAATTTAATTTAACGGATTTAACTAAACACGCATAATATCAGAGGGAAAAGGTGTAGTCAAGGATCGAGTTGTTGTAGCGGCAATTCTCCATTTGAGCAATGATCAAGAGTTGGTTTCACATCACTTTCCGTAAAAATTTTTTCGGCCTTGACAGCGATCATCCGGAACGAGCAAAACGCGTAAGCGTTCAATTGGCGGAAAAAATTGGTTAGAAGTTTCCCGGGTATTTCAGAAGCCATGTGTAAGAATTCAGAATGGTGGAGAGAAAAACAAAACTTAAGTTGGTCTGCCTTCCGGCTCCTGAGTTCGGAATTCTGAATTCAACACACTGAACGGTTACCAAATGCGCACCGGTTATCAAATGGAGAATGCCTTGGGGCTTTTCTTTGGAATCTTGACATCCCCGAAGTGAATGGGTATCATACCCACAATTTGAAAAGGCTTTTCTTGCCAAGGAAATTATGAAGAAAACAAACTCATTAATGATGCTGGTTATTTTTCTATCAGGGATAATACTTTTTCCAAACCTTCTTCAAGCCTATGAAAGCAACATAGTTCAAGGGTTTAAGGTTGAAGGAAACAAACTTATTTCCGAAGAAGTCATCCTTCTAAACCTTAAAATGAAAATAGGCGATCGCTTAACAAAAGAAGCGATTGAATCTGAGATTAACCGCCTAGGGGAAATCGGCTTCTTCGCGTATGTTGGGGCGGAGGTTAGACCCGGGGAAAAGGGGAAAACCCTGGTTTTCAAGGTTGAAGAGAATTCAATCGTAAGCGAGGTTGAAATTAAGGGAAACACGAAGGTTTCTACCGAGAAATTGGTAAATGCAATGGAAAGTAAAACCGGAACAGTTTTTAATTCAAAACTTCTTTCCCAGGATATTCAAAACCTTAATGAATTTTTGGCTCGAGAAGGTTTTTTGTTCTCCAAAGTAAGCGATGCTTTTGTGAAAGAAAAGGGTTCCTTGATTCACATCGAAATTACGGAAGGGAAACTTTCCGATATAAAAATTGAAGGATTGCATAAAACCAAGGAAAAAGTCATTCGAAGAGAATTAACGGTTAAAACAGGTGAAATCTACGATAACAACAAGATTGTTCGCGACCTTCAAAGGATCTACAATCTTGGTTTTTTTGAAGAGGTGAAGCGGGATCATCTTCCGGGTCAAAAACCCGAGGATGTTGTTCTGGTGATTCAGGTTAAGGAACAAAAAACCGGACGGGCAGGCGTTGGAGGGGGATACAGCTCGCTAAATGGGTTAATAGGGTTCGTGAACCTTTCCCAAAATAATTTTAAGGGGGAAGGCAAGCGTGTATACATGAAATCAGAATTTGGCGGGATCAAAACTTATGAGGCGGGTTATTTTGACCCTTGGTTTAATAACAAACCTAGAAGCGTTGGGTTTGATGTTTACAAGACAAAATATACCCGTAACCTCTACACAAGCGGAAACACCCTTACCGAATACGAGGAAGAGCGAAAAGGCGCCAATATTACTTTAGGAAGGCGAGTTCGACGGGATGTCGATTTGACTTTTAGATTCCGTGACGAAGATGTTAACATTACTCCTACGAATCAATATGATCCGCGCCCCCTCGGAATCGTTAACGGAAGGCTTCAAACCTTGGGAGGTGTGATTGACAAAGACACCAGGGACAATCGTTTTCGGCCTAGCGGTGGTGTGCACGACACGTTTTCAATCGAAACGACCGGCGGAATTTTACGCGGAGCCAATCAATATGCCAAATACGTTTTGGCATTAAGAAGATACATTCCAATTGGGAAAGGCGGGAAAACGGTTTTTGCGGTTCAAGGAGTCGGCGGCCGAACTTCAATTGGAAACGGCTTCGTTCCGGTCTATGATATGTTTTCCATAGGAGGCAGCGATACGGTTCGCGGGTATCGTGAACGAGAGTTCTTAGGAACCAAGCTTTTGTACGTAAATTTTGAGCTTAGGCAGCGCGTCGCAAAAAATTTCGACGTAATCGGCTTCTTCGACGTTGGCGACACCTGGGGGCTTGATTACGATCGAAAGGCAAAAAACTTCAACCGTAAAACCGGATTTGGAATGGGAGTCCGTCTTCAAACGCCTCTTGGTCCGGTTGCCGTTGACTACGGTAAGGCTTCTAATCGCGGTGATGGTCGTATGTATTTTAATTTCGGTAGTTCTTTTTGAATTTTACAAGGAGATTGCATCCATGCAAAAAAAGCTTTTTTATTTCGTTTTTATCGCGGTATATCTAATATTTTCCCCGACCGTTTTTTCTTTCAACTTTGGCTATGTTGACGCCGGAAAACTTTTTAACAATTATGCTGAAACCAAGAAGACAAAAGGATTTCTGGAATCCGAAAAAGGCAAGCTTCAACAGGAACTTGATGCAAAGAAAAAAGAAGTTGCCGACTTAGACGCAAAATACTTGGAGATTGCGAAAAAACTTCAAGCTCTTCGTGATTCCAAGAAGGATGCTGAAGCAAAGTCACTTGAAACTCAACTTCGCGCCCAAAGGGAAGCGCTTTCTAAGAGCAATGAAGAGCTTCAAAAGTTTTTTGAAGAATCTCAAAAGCGTTTGTATCAGCTTGAAGATGATAAAATGGGAAAGTTGACCAAGGTTTTGGACGAGCGGGTTGACAACGTTATAAAGCAGATTGCGACCAGCAAACAATTGGAAGCAGTCTTTGAAAAGCGGTTTTGTTATTTTGGCGGAGTTGATATAACCGAAGAAGTTATTGCCACTCTTAATGCAGGCGGGCCCGGGGGAACCAATGCCGCTGCTGGTCCTGCTAATGGCGCAAAGAAAAAGACAAAACCGGAGTGATTAAATTATTTAAATTTTCGATTTAAAAATTGGTTGACCGCATTGTATTCAACTAAAAACCCGGAAAAATGTTTGCCGCAGGACGGGGTTCCGCTTGAGGATTTGGCCCAACGCCTTGGCGGGCGCCTCGACGGCCTTTCCCAAGGGGTAGTTATCAACGGAGTTGCCTCTCTTTCAGATGCCCAAAAAGGGAACATTACTTTTCTTTCTGATTCAAAAAACCTTGAGAAAAACCTGGAAGATTTAAGCAAATCGCATGCTTCAGCGGTCATAGCTCCGGAAAAAACCAAACCCCTTCCAATTCCAGCTCTAAGATTTGAAAATCCTTATCTTGGCCTTGCAAAGGCTCTTTCTATTTTTTATCCGGAAATACTTCCAACCAAAGGAATTCATCCGACTGCGTTTGTCCACGAAAGGGCTTTCGTTCATCCAACAGCCTCTATCGGCCCTTTAGCGGTTGTATCCGCCAACGCAAAGGTTGAAGCCTACGCTCAAATCGAAGCTCAGGTTTTTGTGGGGTGCGGAGCCAAAATTGGGGAATCTGCTCATATTTATCCTCATGTGGTTGTCAGAGAGGGGTGCATCGTTGGGGATAGATCGATTCTACATAGCGGGGTCATTGTCGGAAGCGATGGATTCGGATTCACTCCTACCTCGACCGGACACCTCAAAATCCCCCAAGTCGGAATTGTTGAAATCGGTTCAGACGTTGAAATAGGCGCTAATGTTACCATCGATCGCGCGACAATGGGTAAAACAATCATCGGCCCTGGAACCAAAATTGACAATTTGGTTCATATCGCTCATAACGTGGTTATAGGTCGGAATTGCATTATCGTCGCTCAGGTTGGCTTATCCGGGAGCACGATCATGGAAGATCAAGTCACGCTGGCGGGCCAAGTCGGGACTGTGGGTCATGTAAGCATTGGAAAGGGGGCTACCGTGGCCGCGCGCGGCGTGGTTACC
>JACPTH010000265.1 GCA_016192885.1 bacterium
AACGACGCGGCGGCGATGGGTTCCTCTTTAAAATCCTTAAACAAATTTGACAACGGTTGTTTGAAATCGCTTTCAATCACCTTGCGGATATCTTCAAACGATGCGGGTGGGACCGAATCTTGAAGGAGAGATAAAGGGCCGGTTACCTCGGGGGGCAAAACATCTACTCGTGTCGATAAAAATTGTCCGACTTTGATCAGCAAGCCCTTCTGGGTAAAAGCAAGATTTTTTATTCGGTGTGCGTTGGCGCTATTTAAATCTTTAACCTTGCGACTAATTCGGTAATGGCCCATGAAAAAGCTTTGTAGCGCAAGAATACGGTATCCGACGTAAATCCCCAAAAATGAACTAACGGTTCGAATGTATCTGCTAATTAACATTCCGCCACTCCCCCCATGCTGGGGAATAGGTTACTTGAAATTTAACCTTTGCACAAATAAATTTCCCAAGTTTTGAGGACATTGACCTTCGATTCGTTCGAAGCCCGAACAAAGCCCTCATTAACAGCTCAATTTTTGACAATAGATTTGAAGGGAGGCTTTCAGAATGCAGCTATTCCCTAGGTCGGGGAGTAAGGCGGTAAGGTGCCTGGCGATTGATCCGTTTGTTGGGCGGGCAAGAAAGAGTTCGGAAAGAAGCTCCAAAACGGTTTCCTTTTCTCCTTGAATTGTCTTTAATTGAATCATCATGCTATAAATGTTCATTGATGGGGAATCTAGGAGGTCGAATCTCTTATTGATTTCTTCCGCCATCCCGCCTTGTATATCTCGAGAAATGGCTTTGCAAGCGGACAAAATAAACGAGTAATTTTCGCGAACTTTTGAACCCAAAGTTTGGGCTAGTCGTAGATTTCCGGTGGAAAGAGCCAAACGGAACGTGTCGAGTTGGTCCGCGATGATTCCCGGATTTTTCTTAAGACAAATTTCCAAAAAATCAATCGCTTTAATAGGTTCCCCGAGATGAACCAAAAAAGATGCAAAGATTCGCTTTGCTGCATAACAATCCGGATATTGTTGGGTAAAGCTTTCTAGGATATTTTTTGCAAAATGATCTGAAAACTCCCCTTTGGATAAGCGCTCAAAAAGCTCGGGCAGCCGTCGGTCTTGCAGCAATGGAGGGAGGGTAGAAATATTTGGAATCATCGAATTGCTTGAAGATGATTGAAATTTCTTGCTTTCCCTTTCAATAGAGGCGCGAAGAGGGTTTTCCTGATTTAGCGCCAAAGGATGAATTTTCATCAAGTATCCAAAGGTGTGGCAGGCGGAAAGTGCGGTAAGGAAATTCGGTGAAAGAAGCATTTCCCGAAGGGTTTCAACCGCCTGCAAGTGGCCTAATTTGAAAAGACTTTTTGCCGCCGCGGCCTTAACTCTCGGAGAAGGGTCTTTTGTTCCTCCTATTAAAAATGGGATAGCGTCCGCGCCGCAGGCGTTAAATGACCCCATCAAATTCGCGCGAATTCTTGAATCGTTATGGCGGAGAAATCGGGTAAGGACTAACATTCTCGGGGTTCCAATTCGACCAAGAGCCGAAAGAAGGGAAGCGATAACGTTTGGATGTTCTTGCTTTTCCAGAGCGGAGAGAACTGCGTCTTCCGCAACTTCCCCAAGAAGCCCGCAAAGAACGGCGGCTTGGGTCGCCAAAAATGGTTTAGGGGATTCAAGGTATCGTGAAAGATTGAAAACCAACTGTCCGGCGACATGAAAATCCTTGTCTTCCGATGACAAAAGTGCCCGAAGGGAAAGAACTATTTCACGAACCACATCGGCGTTTTGTTCAAGTCCAAATTTTTCCGAAAGTATTGGAACTCCTATTGAGAAAGAAAAAAAAGCTAATCCCCAAGCTGCCCATCCTCTATCTTGTGGGTTTCCATGCGAAAGTAATGCTTCAAGCCGCGGAAGGGCATCAAGGGAACCGTTTCTCCATAGCCAAATCGCCGCTTCTGAAGCCACTTCGGGGGCCTTATCCGATAAACACGGAAGTAGAATTGAATTTTTTTCTTCAATTTTTCGAGAAAATCTTCCGATCGCGGCAACCGCTGCTTTTCTTACAAGCGGAGAAGCGTGTTTAAGATGAGAGAGAAAAATCGGCCAGACTTCCTCGCGATTAGTTTGGGAAATAACTCCCAACAAACCTGATTTTTTTTGCGGGTCCGAGGTTTCCTTTAACAACGCAAGCAACAATAGGAAAACTTTTTGCCCTGAACAAGAAAACAAAGCTCTTGATGCCTCCAAAGCTAGCGTTGTTTCAGGGCTTCGGGTCATGGGAAGAACCATCTCTGAAAGTTCGGGAACCGGAGAGGTTTGAAGGGATAAAAGCGCGGGAAGTCTCCTTTCCGGGTTCTTTTGAGCGAGTTCTTGTTTTAAAAGATCCACCCTAAATTGTTTCAGCGCAAGGGAAGAAATTAGTAAGGCAAAGCTTTTTTCCAAATTGAACGGATGTGAAGGATGCAGCAGAGGAAGATTGGGAGGCATTTCGGAAAGACTTCCCTCGACGTTTCTTTCTTCGGGGAGCCTAAGCATGATTCTTTCAACCGTTCCGGGGGACAAACCAGCGGGTGCGAAAGCAAGGGATTCAATCGCCGCAGTTCGAAGTCTAAGAGGAGCAATTGACGCCTTTCGAGCTATTATTTCGACCGAATCCGCAAAAACCTCTTTGAGCGCGGAAAGGATTTCGATATTTAGGGGAAGTAGTTCTTTTAATTTCTGAAAAGATAATAGCGAAAAAACCGGGTTGGGATCAAAAACGGCCTTTTCAAAAAAGTCGGGGTTAACTAGGCGGGTTTCCTTCAAAAGGTTAGCGAAGGAAGTCTGTAAAACCCATGGGTCGGTATCAACTTGAAAATGATTGTTGCAGGGAAAAAATTGGGATGTTGAGGAAAAATAGGGAGACATGAGTTCATTGCATTCTATCGGTTTCCAGGGCTTTAATTCTGTTTGGGAGATCGAGAAAATCCAAGAACATCATCGGCCAAAGAGACTTAGACCAACGTTTAAGGAGGCCCACTGCGGAAATCAACATTTTTCTTTGGTCAGAATACGCCGAAGATGCGAGCTTTATTCCCTCGCGATCCGCTTTCTGCTGGTTCATTCCGTAAGCGGCCTTCAAGTAATCGATTAGTAGGTTATGTGCCTCGCGTGGGTCGCGTTTTTTAATAGGTTTTTTCATAAGCCTTAGACCTCTCGAATACAATCCTTCTCTTTTTAAAATGAGTATTGGGTGTCTTAATGAAATGTGCATTATATTCCTGGCAACTAAAAATACCCGCTCTTCCAAAGTTTCCGTTAGCTCCAATAAACCGGTTGTTAAAAAAACAGTCCCACATGGAAACGGGATTTCGCCAGGGATGGAATTCTTTATCACCATAACTTTATAAGAAATGGAAGTGAGAGGAATGAAAGGTTTCAAATTCGCCACTACGAGGTTAAGTTCCGTGGAACTGGAAATTTCCCCCCGGTCTTTGCATTCCTGGATTAAAGTTTCGGCCAAAATGTTTCCAACTGCAATTTCAGCCTGGCTTTCGTCAAGGAGGTTTGAAAAATACCCGGCAAAAGGGTTTTTGGCATGCAACGGAGTTGAAACCAGAGAAAAGAGGAAAGCCGTCAAGAAAAAACAAAAAAGGTAACGAAAATCAACTTTTCTAAAAATAAAAGGAAGATGCCTCAAATAATTAAGGTTCCCCGAGCCGAGCATCATTGGCGGTCTCCTTTAGGTCTTTTTTCAGTCTTGAATCGATTTTTTCTAAGAGTGTTGAAAGGCGGGAAATATCAAAAACCAACCTTTTTTTCAGGGAAGCGCAACGTCTGATGCTTTCTTCGTCAACCACAAGAGCGGCATTTAGTTGAATCTCCGAATATTTTAACTTTTTCCTGGCGTCAAATGAAATCTGGCGGATCGTTGTCAAAGCGGTTCGAAGTCCGCTTTCTTCCTCGCCAGGATCGGGAGTACAGGTGGTGAGCTCGTGGGCGCTTAACTCCAAAGAATCCAGAGAGGATTCCAACTCAAGAATACCATTTTCGAGCGAGTTTATATCGAAATTTTCATCAGGCGACCATTGTTCAGGGAAGGAGAATGAATTGAGGCGCCCAAGCCTTGAAGTGTCTGAAGAGGCAATAAGGTCGGTTTCCGTTGGAGTGGTTTCGGTTTGCGTTGGATGGGTGATAAAACCCATTGGGAAACGACGTTCAAGATTCTCGGAGGAAGGGGAGGAAGAAAGCGATTCAGTGAGTGAAGCGCCAGAAGAAAAGGGTTCCGAATTTTCTCTTAGGTGTTTTGAAAGTCTTTGTAAAATTGCATTAGCTTCTTTTTTAGATAGAAGACGGTCAGGCCCAAAACGATTTTTTAATAAGGGTTTAAATGCTCCCCCAACCATGGAAAGGGCGGAGCGCAGAGAGGAATTTTCTTTTAGGTCGGAGAATTCCGATGGGAGCGGGTGGGACCGAATCGAAGGAAGAAGAAGTCGGTTAAGGATTTTCGCGGCCATTCCTCTTGAAACAGGCCAATCAAGATGGAACCTTGAGTCGGGATAGGGTTCCAAAATTCCGCTTGAAAGAGCTTCGATTTCTGAAGTCGATTTCCCGAGTAACGACATTCCCGCCTGCTCAAGAAAGCCCATTCGAGTAATTGTAGAGGGTTCGGAAACATCCGAGTTAGAACCCATAGAAGAAAATGGAAAAGGTAAACTGAAAAGAATTACTAAAATAAGAAAGCAAAGTTGCCGATAGAAATGGCATGTTATTGCATATTTCCGAATTTCAGGAGTTAAAATCATGCGGGATGCTCGTGAATCCAGATTATCAGGGTCAAGTCCACTTGATGACGAAGATCACATCATGTTACAAATCCAAAAATACTCATCAATGACGGAACATAGTTTGGATAAAATTGAAAGACTTATTAAAAGGGGTTACCCCATGAATTCCGTTGAGGTTAGGCATTTGCAAGATAAACTTCATGAGTTGGAGTTGAAAAGCAATTTCTGGCGGAGCAGAATGCTTCGATTCCTCTAGGGGGGAGGGAAAAAGAGGTACCGATATTCCCAATGTCTTTTTTGCAGCAATGAAAATGGCATTGAGGAATTTGCCTTCCGCCATTTCTAGCTTGCCTGAGAGAACTAGAACATCCTGATGGGTTTCGAACGATTGCTGAAGCGGGGTCAAATAACCCCGAACTTCATGAAAACGTCGCGAACGAAATGCCTCATTCGCACGCTCAAGATTTAGACTTTCCCGGATCAACGGCCAGGAAAGAATGAAAATTACGCTTCCGATAAGGGTCATTGCGATCCGAATTATTTTGGCATTCCTTTGAAGGGTTTCTGCCGAGCCGTTCCAATTTTGGATTTCGGAAATACGTTTTGGAAAGCGCGGGTGGGTTTCAGTCCACCAAGGGAGCCATGCCGAAGGTTGAGCAATTAATTCCGAGATAGTTTTTAGCGCTTTCGAAAGGTTTGAGGGTGATACCAAAGTTGCGGCAAACATATCCGCTTGCCACTCGCAATACCGGGCTAACGTAGAAAACAACAAAAAGTAAGCCCCCAGGAAAATCATAAATTCAAATCCGAAGTAAACGGTTTGGTGATCGGCCATAAAATTAGGATAGTGCCAGTATACCACAAGGCCTACTCCAAGCGAAAAAAAAGCCAAGTTTAAAGAAAAAATTAGGTATGTCCAAACATGCCCAAGTCGAAAATGTCCTAATTCATGTGCGACTATGGCTCGAATTTCGTTAAGGGGAAAAATATCCAAAAGATATTTTGTAACGTACAAGAAACGGTATCCGTCCACCAATCCCGCGACCGCGGCGTTGGGAAGGGGTTCTCCAAAGGTATCCCAAAGTCTCATTCCCGCCAGCGGGACTTTTGAATTACCCGCCAACGTCTGAACTTCTTTTTCAATCTCATCATTAGAAAGGGGTTTGGCGTCCCAAGCTAGGTTGAAAAGAAGGGGGGAAAAAGTGTATAGAGCGAAGAAAAAAATTGGGACCAAGCCGAAGGTTTTGAGAATGGCTGTTCCTTCGTTGAAACTGCTTAGAAAAACGTCTTCGGTAGTTAACCAAACAAGCATTGGCGGAAAGAAAAGCGCTGGGATGGCCATTCGGGCCCTAAAGTAGTCCCGAGTGCTTCGTACCAAAAACCTGTAATGAAAAAACGCTTTGTAAAATGCCTTTGCGGAAATTTTAAAAATCCCGGTATAAATTGCGAAAGCGACTATTGCGGGAAAAGCTTGGGGAAAAAACCTGCAAATTGCTTCTCCGAATAACATTGCCGGTGCGGAAAGCGCGAATAAAACGGCGATCCAACAGACTGTTACCCACTGAAATTTTGCCTGGGCGCTTAGAAGGGAGTACAGCTCTCCATCCCGAGAAATAGATTCCAGCCAAAATGGAAGGTATTCTTTAAGAGCTATAAGAGTCAACAAGAGCCATATTAGAAATGAAGTCGTTGGCAGAAAACATGCAAAACCTTGAAGCTGAATGGATGAGTAAACCAAAACCACTAAAGGTATGAAAGCCGTAAGCATGGTTTAATTTCTTAATCCTAGTTACAGAGCCACTTTGACCAATTTTTTCTCCGGTTAAGCGCGGGAATCTTCATCGTGCTTTCGAAAACTCCTTCGGAAGTCATTCGCGAGGCTATTCTTTTTTGCAACTCATTTTCTGAATATGGAAGTACAACTATTTTGGAATTTTCAAGTTGCCCTAGTTTTCTGGCCCAATCATAATGGAAATTTTCCCGTAGGGCGGCCTCCAA
>JACPTH010000309.1 GCA_016192885.1 bacterium
GAATTTTAGTGCAATTGCCTAGCTCCTCAATATGATTCTAGAAAATTTGGGCACACTAATGATATACTTTAAAACAATCGATAAATCGAAGGGAAATTTCTAAATAATGAACCCCCGATCCCATGTTGGAGGTGTTTGATTGGCAGAGGCCACCGATCTTGAGATAAGCGCCGGGGTCAGACGCGAGTTATCCGGAAGCCGAGTTGATCTTTCAAAACTTAAATTTCAGGTCAATTCAGGTGATATTCAGCTAACCGGGAATATGGCTTTTGTAGGAATCGAAAAAAGTCTTGCGGAAACCCCCATGGAAATTCAGCTTCTTGAAACTCATCTTAAGGCAATTCGCGGAGTAAAGGGAGTAAAATTCCAACTTGAAAATTGGGCCAAAAGTGAATCGGGGAAGTGGGAAAGTACCGCGCCATCGCCTGGAAAACCAAAACCCGGGCAGGTAGGATCCTTACAAGATTCTCTTCATTGCCCATCATGTGATTCCGTCATTCGATTCTGCCCATGTTGTGGTAATCCATTGTCCCCTAATATGCAACATGAAATTCAGGGGAAACCAACGGTATTTCGACCTTCCCAAAAATTTGTTCCCAAACCTGCGGAAGGTGGAAAACAGCCACTAATCCGGGGAACCCTGGGAACAACCCAGCCAATAAAACCGGTTTCCCCCATTTCAACAAGAGTTCCCGACATATCGAGTCCCTCAAAAATAGAAACGCTTTCATCAAAAAATCCAAATGATTCGGAGCAGTCATTTAATCTCCCCATTCTTCCTCAATCAAAAAGTTCCCCGACCGTTTCAAAGGAAAAGGTTTTACCCGAAACCCCAAATCCATTATCGCCATTTGAACACCCATTAGATTCTTTCCCTCTTGCGCCTTCCCCGAAAGAAGATAAGAAAACAGGAATTTCTTCTAATACTATCTCTAAGTTAACTTCGGAATCCCCAAAGGGCTTCCCTCCGCCCATTCCAAAGATCTCTCCGGAATCGGCTTCAGAAAAAATTGTTTCAAAACCCACCCAGGTCACGCCTCAAATCACCAACCGGGAGAAACCCATTTTAAAACCTGGTGCCTCACTTCCTAAGCCTGTTTCTAAATTGAACGCAGAAATTTCTCCCTCAATTTCCCCCCTCCCTTCAACCGATTTGCCGCCTTTAAAAGACCCAAAACTTCCATTAGCTGATAAACCCTCAATTTCTTCCGTTGAACGAAGAGAACTCAATCCCCATAATATTCCACAAGGAATTCCTACAAAACCTTTGATTTCTAAACCCTCTTCTTTTCCCGGGAAACCCAAGGAAGTAATTCAGAAGCCTTTAACGTCGGAACAAAAGATGGTTGACGAGCCAATTGTTTCGAGTTCCAAGCCAATCCCTTCAGTGCCGCCTGAACCCGAAGAAGAAACTCCTCTTCCACCTATGAAACCAAAAACACTGGCAAAAGTTCCAGGCTCCGATGAAGAAGAAACTCCCC
>JACPTH010000310.1 GCA_016192885.1 bacterium
AGCCTCAGGTTCTCATGAAATCCGCTTTGTTTATCGCGTGAAGCATGACGGTACAAGCTCTTCAGGCTCGATTATTTCTTCCGATCGAATAGATTTGGGGGTTACCAGTTTTTGGTATCCTCGTAACAACGCCTCGGATCCGCATCAGGTCGTCTTGAATTTAGTAACCGACCCAAGCTATTCCATTTCGGCGAACGCTTCTCTTACAAGGGATATTCCTAACAATTTGAAAAGGCTGAGAACTTTTATTCTTCGAGATGCAATCCCTCAGGGTTTGACTTTATCAGGGGGAAAATAAAATCAACTAGGAGACTTGAATATGGCGGATGAGAATTTGGCATTACATTTCGCTTGCACTCGCGATGAAGCCATGAAGTTTGTAGACGATGCAAAGAGTTTTTGGGTAGCCAATTGCGGTTGTCGAAAGAGCGGAAAAGGCTGTACAAGATCTAGAATGGATGTTTGTTTGCAGTTTCGCTTGGATGAAAACTGGAAAGCAAAACCGACCCCAATTTCCTTGAATGAAGTTAAAACAATTTTCCAAGAGGCTAAAGAAAAGCATCTTGTGACTCGACCATTTAGAAACCAACAGGATAAAGCAAGGATCGATGGAATTTGCTTTTGCTGCGATGATTGTTGCGGATATTTTCTAAATTCGGAAGAGGTTTGCGACAAAGGAAAACTCATTGAGGAGACGTCAGGGGATGATTGCATAAATTGCGGAGCATGCATAAGCGTTTGTTACTTTAAGGCCAGGAAAATGAAAGATGGAGCTCTATCGATAGAAAGAAATCTATGCTATGGATGCGGCCTTTGTCTAGATGTTTGCCCGGTGGATTGCATAAAAATGGTTCAGCGGGAAGCTTGATTTTTTGGGGAAAGTCTTAGGCGGTTAGGTGTTTTAATTCCGCGTAGAGGGCGGAAAGAAAAGTTCCGACATCCGTGACTATTCCAATTGTTTGATGGGAACCTCGGTCAGCTAGTTTTGTAACAACGGCCGGGTTAATATCCACGCAAATTGTTTTAACGCGGCCTGGTAACATGTTTCCAACCCCAATTCCATGAAGCATGGTAGATAGAATCAACATCATGGAGCACCCCTGGATTTTTTCAAAGTAAGCCGCTTGTGCTTGGTTCATATCTGTTATTACTTCGGGGAGAGGTCCATCATCTCGAATACTTCCCGCCAAAACAAAAGGAACATTGTTTTGAACGCATTCATAAAAAATCCCCTGGGATAATATTTTTGCGTTAACGGCGTTTTTTATCGAACCCTGGCGAAAAATCGCATTTATTGCCCGCATGTGATTCCTATGGCCGTCTTCGACTGGTTCACCGGAATCAACGTCGATTCCGAGAGAAGTATGGAACAAGCTTTGCTCAATATCATGGACTGCTAATGCATTCCCAGCTAGAATAAAGTCAATGAATCGTTCTTTAATAAGTTTCGAAAGATATTCCGCCCCTCCGGTATGAATCACGACCGGGCCGGCGGTAACCCCGATTTTTTCTCCATTTCGTTTTTTCTCTAACAGAATTCGAGCTACTTTTCCGACGGCGACTCTAACCCTTCTTTCGGAACTTACCTCGCTATCCATGAAAGCGAAATCTTCTCTGTCACGCTCCTTGAACTCAGGTTTTATCCTAATTCCCTTATATCCACAAACAACAAGATCATTGGCTCGAACATTTCGAAGTTTGCAGCAAAAGGCGCTCCACGACTCATTTTCTTTGCGACATACTAAAACCGCGTCCATTCGTTGATTTTGAACGCCAATCCATTTACCGCCTATCTTTACCTCAGTTTGGTGGTTGGTGGTGGAATAAAAATCGTCAGGGACAACCCAATCTTTTTCAGCTGTTTTTAAAGTTGCATCATCTTCGGTAACTCCCTGACAACCTAAAGTATGAAGACTTTCACAGATTTTTTCCAAATCAAGCGGGTTTGGGGAGAACACTTTGAATTTTGCCCGGGAAATATCTTGGTTAGTTCGGCCCATCACGAACTCGCTAATTTCATATTGCCCTTGATTCTTTATTATGCAATCCATGATGGCGGCCATAATACCCGAATCAACGAGATGCCCTTCGGCGGTTAATTCCGCGGAAAAAAGTTGGGAGGCCATAATAAACTCCTTAAAAACTTTAAGTAGAGGTTAAGTTAAGCTCTGCAACCTTAGTGCAGCAAGCATAAAATAAGGGGGCAAACAATTGCATTTGTAACATTTCCCCTAACCCCTCTTTTTCAAAGAGGGGAACTTTTAAATCCCCCTTTGCAAAAGGGTGGAAGGGGGGATTTCGTGGCAATTCTTTTTCGGAACTACATAGATTTGAATTTTGCAAGTTTGATAAATGTCCCCTTTACAAATGTTTGCTGTACTTAGCAGTTATTCAGGGATTTTGTTATTCTCACAATCGTTAGGGGGGGAAGCATGAATTTGGTCGAAATGCTCTAACATTGACTTTGGAGTCGCCACGGCGGTTCCTACGATGCCCACGACCACTCCTGCGGCCAGGTTCGCAATTTCAGCGGCTTCGGGCATTGTGCACCCTGCCTGTAATGCGAGGCTAAAAGTGGCGATGACCGTGTCACCCGCTCCGGTTACGTCGAATACTTTAAGTGCGCGCGTAGGAATAGTAATTGGGTGTTTCCCGCGCTCAAAGAGGCTCATTCCTTGTTCCCCTCGCGTAATAAGGATAGCATCTGTATGGCATTGTTTTAAAAGATCGATTCCTGCTTTTAAAACGTCTTCCCCAGATTCGAAAATCCTTCCCAACGCAAGCTCGGCTTCATGGGTATTTGGAGTAATAATTGTTGCCCCTTTGTAAAGGGGGAAATTCTTTAACTTCGGGTCAATTATCACAAACTTATCTTTCTTTTTGAACTTTTTGATAATTTGGGACAGAAGATCTTCAACAATTACGCCCTTTGAGTAATCCGAAACGACAATTCCGCCGATGGATGGTAGGATTTTCCAAATCAATTCTCCAAGGGCTTTTTGCCCTTGGAAATCGGCTGGTTCAGTATTCTCGCGGTCGATTCGAATCATCTGCTGGTTTTGGCCAATGATACGAGTTTTTACCGTGGTTTTTCTTCCGGAATCGATGATTAAACCTTGGGTTTGAATTTTTTCAGCGTCTAGTAGCTCGCGAAGTTTTCGCCCTGCACCATCGTTTCCAACAATTCCAAAAATATGTGTTTTAGCCCCAAGAGCGACAAGGTTAAACGCCACATTGGCTGCGCCTCCCGGACGCCATGTTTCACTTTTTACTTGGACTATTGGAACAGGGGCTTCAGGGGAAATTCGATCGACCTTACCCCACAGAAACTCGTCTAGCATGATGTCCCCGATTACACCTAATTCGCACTTGGGAAAGCGCGAAAGAACTTCTTTCAATCTCTCCCGAGTTATCATTTATTCAAGCTTTCCAAAAAAGCGGATGCAAGCAGGGGAACCATTATCTCATGGTGACCCGTAATATGAAACCCTTTTCCTACCCCTAAGCTTGGCCTATTTACTACGTTTGTGATCGGGCGGTAATGGGCAATCATGTCCATGTCAAGCGTGGTCATCCCGAGGAGGGATTTCCCGAGGTTATGGCTGCGCGAGACGGCTTTTAAGAAAATTTCAGGCATGATTACCGCCGAACCCAAGTTCCAATAAACCCCGTTTTCAAGATTCTCCACTTCCTCGCAAAAAGTAAGAAAATCTTGGAAGGTAGTTGCCCCTAATGTTTCCCCGTTAATTTTTGGATGCAAATGAATAAAATCCGTTCCGATGGCCACATGAACGGTACAAGGAATTTTATTCCTCTGGGCGTTCCAAAGAATACTCGAGGCACGAAAGGGG
>JACPTH010000311.1 GCA_016192885.1 bacterium
AAATGGCTTATCTAACCCTTATCCCCCTAGCGGGAGCATGGTTGAATCACCGACAAAAAAAATCTACGTACTATTTGGTTTTATTGCCATCGGCAATTATTGCACTCGTTGGATTGCTTCAAGCCCTAACATCTGTCATTCCAATTCCTCCGCGTTCCGACATTACCACCCGTCTACACGGTTGGTCCGCAATGGGAGAAACGATCAGGAAGATTGATCGACAAACCAATCAAAGGGTTTTGTTTATTGCCCAAGGGGCTCCTCTCACCGCTCTTGTGGCCTTTTATGGCCTCCTGCCTCCAAATAGAATTGCCGAGGTCAATGGAAAAGGTCAATGGAAATATTGGTGGATGAACTGGGACAAAAGTTACATAGAACCGCCCTTTGGTTCGGACGCTGTTTTTGTTGACGACAATCGAAATTCGGAGGTAAATTTCATTGCATCTTTTTATCAGGAAAAGCTGGCTTCAGAAAGCATTTTGATTAAAAAAAATAACCGCGAGCTTCGAACTCTAAATTTTACCCATTTCCGCAATTACTTGGGCGGGCTCAATTTCGATTTGCTAAAGGCAAACTAGAATGGAATTACGTAATGCCGAATTTTGACTGCAAGAACTTCCTAGGCGATAAGCCATGCAAAGAAAACTATGGAAAGATGTGTCCACTATTGACAAAGGGAAAAAACTCTTGCCCTCACTACAAGCCTTTAGGAGAGAAAATCCTAGTTATCAAGCTTGGCGCAATGGGCGACGTTTTGAGAACAACTTCGCTTTTACCTCCCTTGAAAAAAAAATTTCCATTTGGAAGCGTTGCCTGGATAACCAAATCCAATGCTATTAACCTTCTGGATAATTCAAATCTTTGGAAAATCCTTCCTTGGGGAATTGAGTCAATTTTATGGGCGCAAAATGTCCAATGGGATGTATTAATTTGCCTTGACAAGGAAGAGGGCCCTACCTCTCTTGCCACTAAATTGCAGGCGGGCCGTAAATACGGGTTTGGACGAAACTCTCAAGGTTTGTTAACTCCGCTTTCCGAGAGCAGCGAATATCTTTTTAATCTTGGGCTTGATGATAATGAAAAGTTTTTTGAAAACCAAATCTCGTACCCGCAGCTTATCTCCGAAGCTTGCGAACTTATTTGGGGCCCCAACCCCTATGTTTTGAAAATTTGCGACCAAGAAGTAAATTGGGCGATCGGGGAGTTAAAACCTTGGGGAAAAACCCCATATATTGGTTTGAACATCGGTTCGGGAGAGGCATTTGCTGGAAAGGCGTGGAAACCCGATAGTTTCATTAAACTTTCCAAGGAGCTTCAAGGTTTGGAAGTCACCCCCGTTTTTCTTGGAGGAACAAGAGAGAAAGAAGTTTACGAGGCCATCAAACTTTCCGGAGAAGCGGTTGGAATCTTCCCAGGCTATAATTTTTCCCTTCGCGAATTTATCTCATTGATCTCTCAATTGTCGGTCACCGTGGCCGGCGACACCCTTGCAATGCATATTTCAATCGCTCTTGGAGTTTATACGGTCGGGTTGTTTGGCTCCACTTCGCCACGGGAAATTGAGTTTTACGGCAAAGGAGAGTCAATTTTAGGAAATGTTTCCTGCGCACCCTGTTATAAAAAAACATGTACAAATGGCGAGGAATGTCTTGAATCGATTCCCATTCCAAATGTTCTAGAAGCTGTCAAAAGGGGCTTGCAATTCTAAAACAAAACGGGAAGTAATCATTTGAGTTTTACAAAAACTTTGATTTTTATTCCGACATTTAACGAGGCGGGGAACATAAAAAGCCTCATTGAAACCATTCTCCATCTTCCATTAAATCTTGAAATTCTTGTTGTAGACGACCGGTCCCCTGATGGGACGGGTGAACTTGTCGCGAAAATAGCCCAAAAAGATAATCGAGTCAATCTAATTTCACGAAAACCCCCGCGTGGACGAGGTCTGGCAGGTCGTGATGGGTTCGCCTGGTTTCAATCCCACCGACAATGTCAGTTCCTGGTCGAGATGGACGCGGATTTTTCCCACAACCCAAAATACATTCCGGATTTAATTAATGCCTTAGGTAATTCTGATGTGGCAATAGGTTCAAGGTATGTTTCAGGAGGCGGTGAAGTAGGAAGGCATCCATCAAGAGTATGGAC
>JACPTH010000393.1:0-2485 GCA_016192885.1 bacterium
GGCGAAAAGACTGCAATTGCTTCTGGGGGCAGTCCATGATGATGGCAGTCCAACCGAGTTGGGAAAGAAAATAGCTGAGCTGCCGGTTCATCCGCGTTTGGCCCGAATGCTTTTGTTTGCCCGTGATTATGGCTTGGAAAAAGAGGCGTCCGCCATTGCGGCGATTTTAGGCGAACGATCGCTCATGAGAAATCGGAGTTTTAATCCTGGAGAAATATCTATCAATAAAAGTGATGTTTTTGATGAATTAGATATTCTCCAAAATAAGGAATTATCAAATATAGGTGTTTCACCAAAAAATGATTATGGTTGTAAGATGCGCATTGGAGCATCAAGTAATTTCCCTCACCTTATCGGAAATTCCCGGAATGGGAGTGTCGATCGAAGTGAGATAAACAAGATTTCCCTGGTTTCACGACAACTTCTTGAAATGACCCAAAAAATCGAAAGCTCCGGTGGGCGGGCTTTGAAAGAATCCGGGTCCGGCAATTCGGAAGGAAAAAAGGTCGAGATTTCGGAGAATCTCCTTTTGCAGTGCTTATTAGCGGGATTTCCGGACCGGGTCGCGAAAAGACGCTCTAAAAGCTCTGGGGGAGAGCCTATCCGCTTTCTTCTCGTTGGCGGCAAAGGGCTAACGCTTGACCTTCGAAGCGGAGTTCAAAATTCCGAATTGGTGGTTGCCTTATCCGTTGATGGCGCGGAACGAGCTGACACCCGGGAGGGAATCATTAGAAGAGCAAGCCATATTGATCCTGAGTGGTTGTCCCTGTTGTTTCCATTTTCCTGTCGTACATTTCGGGAAGTGCAATTTGATGTTTCAAGCCAGGAGGTCGTCGTTCGGCAAAAGCGCTTTTATCTTGATCTTCTTTTGGAGGAAACTCCCCAATCATTGAAACCTCAGGATCAATCGGAGGTTGAAAAATTGCTCGTTTTGGAAGCAAAAAAGAACCTTCGGGAAGCGTTTCCCCTGGACCCGGTAGCGGAGCAATTCCTTTTTCGTTTGGATCTCCTGGGCCGCCACTTTTCAGGCCGAGGATTTCCCAAGATCGATGATGCTTTTTTGGAAGACCGATTGCCGCAATTAGTTAAAGGGTGCAAAAGTTTTCACAATCTCAGAGAAATACAGTTTCGGTCATTTTTTGAGCGGGAAATTGGGGGGAATATGAAAAATCAATTGGATACTTTTGCGCCTGAAAAAATTAGGGTTCCTTCAGGGAATTTAATCCGCTTGATGTATCAAAAAGACGGGCCTCCGATTCTTCCGGTAAAAATCCAAGAGATGTTTGGATTTCTTGAGCCGCCCCGAATTCTCGGGGGAAAACTCCCGGTTTTGATTCACCTTCTTTCCCCTGCCGGCCGTCCTCTTCAAATCACTCAAGATCTGAAAACGTTTTGGGAAAACGGCTATCCGATCATCCGAAAGGAAATGCGCGCCCAATATCCCAAACACTACTGGCCCGAAGATCCGGCGAGCACGGCACCCCGGCGCTCCTCCCTAAAACCTCGCAAAACCAGATGATATGCTTGATCATGGGAAGCGTAACAATGACCCGGATGAAGGTGCGCCAAATATTTGAGAGCGGTTTCCAAACAAAGACCTTTTAATCAAGGATCTTGAATAACCGGCCTTGCCAGGACTCCCTCTGTTGAAGGGTTTTTTCCACGATCGCAAGGATGTCGGATTCTTTCAATCCTCCCCAACGAGGGGAAATCAAGAGATGACGAGGCGCGCGGGTGCTCAGACGATCGAGCATAATGGAGGGATTTAGTCGCTCAATGAAATCTGAAAGAATGGCAACATACTCTTTAGCTGAAAAAGTAGGGAAATCCTTTGGGTCTTTGCCGAAATCCAAGGCCATGGGAGTTCCTTTTATGATCTGAAGATGATGAATTTTTAACGAATGAAGGGGCAGGAGGGAAAGTTGAATCGCTGTTTCCATGAAATCGTTCCAAGTCTCTCCCGGTAATCCGATTATTACGTGCCCGCCGATGTGAACGTCGTATTTCGAGGCGAGGTTGATGGCTTCGATGGTTTGTCTAAAGGAATGCAGTCTATTGACTCGCTTCAGAGTTGAATCTTTACTTGTCTCGATTCCAAATTCGAGTCCTAAATAGCGCTCTTTAAATATTTCCGTGAGAATTTCAAGCTTTTCCTTGTCAAGGCAATCGGGGCGCGTGGCGATGATTGCCCCGAGAATTCCGGGGAATTCTCGAAATATCGAATAGGTTTTTTCAAGGTCGTCATAAGAACCATGAGTGTTTGAAAAACTTTGGAAATACGCTACGAATTTTCGCGCTTTGTACTTTTTGGAGAAAAAATGTATTCCTTCGCGTAATTGCTCTTGAATTAGGTTTTCCGGGTCACAGTAGAAGGGAGAAAATGCTTCATTCAAACAGTATGTACAACCGGTCGAGGATAGCGTTCCATCCCGATTTGGACAAGAAAACCCCGCGTTGATGGGAATCTTTTGAACTCTTTCTCCGA
>JACPTH010000393.1:2513-30315 GCA_016192885.1 bacterium
CTTTCTCCGAATCTTTCTCGCCAATAACTCCGAAAGAGGTTTATTCGGGTCATTTTAACTCCGCCATTTTTTTCCATGAAGATTCCTGAAAACAGTGCATTACTGCCTTTTCTCACTTAAATTGAAAATCGCTGAAATTTTCTTTCAATGTCATTCTTCAGGGGCCAAAAGGCTTGTTGCAAGCAACCGAAACCCTACCCAAAACGGAGTCAGGAAAATCTCGGAAGCAAAAAAAACTCCTACCGCCGCTTCGACAAAATTCGAGAAATCCGAAAAGTAAAAAACGCACAAGCTTAGGCAAACCGGAAAGAACAATCCAAGCATCCAAATGAAAACTCCAGGCCTAAAAATTTTTTTTAGCCTTTGAGGTTGGTCCGAGAATAGAAGCAAGGTTTGGACGATGGGGTCATGCCAGGAACGCCTTTGGAGAAGGATGAGGGGCATAACCGGAAGCGCCATGAAAAGGAAACTCCATGACAGCGGAATCCAAAAAATCAAAAAAACAATAATAAAGGATTTCTTTATCAACGGGGTAATGATAACCAAGGCAATCAATGGAATAAGTTGAAATAGGTTGGCCTTAAAAAGGAGTCGGTATTGCTTGAATGAAAAGTTTGCTTTTGAAACCTCACGACTTCGCTCATCGGGGAACACTTCAAGAAAGGTCTTTCCAAGATGGTTCCAAATAATCGGCAATATTGTCATCTGGTGAATGACAAACAAAATAAGGGTTACCGGCAATAACGAACCCCCAGGCAAAACCCAGATTTCCGCTTTATTATCGCCAAGAAACAAAAGAAAAATCAGGAGAGCTTTAAGAAAATTTGTACAAGCTGTGATTAGGATTAGTTTGCCCCAGCGCTTCCCGAACAGGTTCAAAACTTGCCTGAAAATGTCGATTCCCCCGGAAAGCATAATCTTCTCAGGAATCGCCCTGATAAGAGTGGGTTCGTGAACCTGAATTCCAAGTGTTTTGAATTTTTTGTAGATTCGCTCAGCTTGAAATTTGACTGCCGGGTCCCTATCAGCGCAAAGAGCCAAGACAACCCGCATGGAGCGCTCATCTCCGAAAGATTCCAGCTCTATGATTCCGCGCAACCTTAGCTCGGGCTGGTTGGTTTCAATGTCATCCAGGATTTCGGAGAATGTTCTCATTGCATTTTTGCGTCGTTTTCGCTTTTTTAGCTTTTCTTGAAGCTTTGATGTAACATTGGGAATATGCCGGATTTTCCAAGCTCAAGTGAAATATTCTAGCCCATGCAATCGAAAAGTAAAATATTATTTTGCTTGTCGATCGAAAGAAAAATGAATTCAAATCTCCGGCCATTATGCTAAATAAGGTTTCCAATTTTTTTAATAGGCTTATGGGGTTCTCTGAAACCCAGAGTATTGTTCTTGAAATTACCGGCCATTGCAATAGGCGCTGCCTATATTGTTATCGTCCATCTGAATCTCACGAAACAATTTCAGCGGTTTCGCTTGACAACCTAGATAAAATTATCACCAAACTTACGCGGAAATTTCCTAGAATTAGTTTCGCCATTTCAGGCGGAGAACCTCTATTGCACCCCCAATTTGACTTGGTTTTTCAAAAAATTAGGTATGTTGACAAAAAGGTCGTTGTCTTGAGCAACCTTTCATTAATTACCCTGGAAAGAGCAAAGAAACTTAGAAAGGCCGGTCTTGAATCTATTCAGATGACGTTTCTATCTCCGGACCCCGAGGAGCATGATTTTCTTCGCGGAAAGGGGGATTTCCTCTCAACTTTAAACGGGGTTGTCAACTTAAGGTCGGCCGAAATTCAAGTAAATGCCATACTTTTGCTCACTTCAAAGAATGTTTCAAATTTGCTTCCATCTCTGACAATGCTTAATTCCCTTGGAATAAAAGATTTCATGATAAATCGTTACAATGCCTCATTTCCCGGCGTGGAAAACCTTTTTATTCCCCCAAGAGCTTTTGAGCGAATGATGTACGAGCTAGACGAGTATGGAAAAGAATTCAAAATGAGTTTTTCATTTGGAGTTCCCATTCCCCTGTGTGCGTTGCCCCCGAAACAAAATTTTACCTCCCTAGAACTAAAATCATTTTGTCCGATTGGAAAAGGTGAAAGAGAATATTTTACCGTCGGGCCTGACGGCTCAATTCGGGCGTGTAACCACTTTCCAACAATTCTTGGAAATCTCCTGACCCAATCCATGGATGAGATTCTTGAAGGCGAGAATTTTCGAACTCTTTGCAACGAACTTGATACTCCCCCTGCATTCTGCGTCGGTTGCGGAAGTTGGCGAGATTGTCGCGGGGGGTGTAGGGCCGCAAGCTTTACTTGGGGGAAGGGAGTTTCTTCCCCTGATCCTTGGCTCGAAGTTCTTGGAGTTAAGCCCCATTCACGCAAACCTAGGTAACAGCTCAATTGAAAGGGGTAATTTTTGATTTTTGAAGTTTGATTTTTGATTTGAGAAGGAGAGCTTGATTCGTGGATGAACGGGAGTTGAGGGCCAGAACGTTGAAATTTGGGTTGTAGATCATGCGATTGGTGGATGGTTTGCCAAAAACTACTTCCGGTTGTGCCATTGGAAATCAGCCTGTTTGTTCCGGAACATCCGTGGGAGCAAATTATCGGGCCCCATGCAGAGGCCGTTCAAAAATTGAATTCATCGCAAAGCTGGGTATTGTTGTTGAAGATGCCGAAGAATTTACGGCAATCTTCGTCGCTTCCGTTCGGTCAACCCAAATCAAAAATCCGCAATCAAAAATTCCCCCGAGCTATTGAGAAGATACGTTTTGTAAAGATTGACAAACACATGCAAAAAATCTACAAAGTGAAATGTAATGAAAAGGGTTCCAGAATTTTTGAATTTTGAATTTTGAATTTAGAATCCGGAATTCAGGAGTTAGCATGGGAGAAAAGAAACTTTAGGGTGTTTTTCAGAAATGAAAGGGCTTTTTATGAACGAATTGGTCTTTAAGATAAAGAAAGAAAATGTTCCGGTTTCCCTCGAAAGGCAAAATGAGTCCAAGTACCAAGTCTCAATCAATAAAACGCCGAGGGAGGTTTTTTTTCACTCTTTCGGAGGCGGTCTTATTTTTATTCGAGATGGAGCAAAAAACGGTCTTTTTGAGTATGTAAAAACCGGAAACGAAATGTATGTTCAAAATTTCCAAACCGCATTCCAAATTATGCCGAATTCTGAGGATAGCATCGGCTGTCCGGCATGCAATCAGCAGTTTGTCAATGCCTCTATGCCGGGAACCGTTATCGATTGCTTTGTAGAAGAAGGCGATAAAGTAAAATCAGGTGACCGGCTTATTGTCATCGAATCCATGAAGATGGAAAACTATATATGTGCTATTATTGACGGGTTAGTTACACGGGTAGGAGTAAAAAAGGGGCAACGGGTTTCCCGCCAAGATTTTTTAATTGAAATTTCAAGGGAGGTTCCAAATGATTGACATAATGTTCTCAAGAGAAGAGCTATATTTCCGAGACCAAGTTCGAGCATTTATGAAGGCGCAAATCGAACCCGAGGTTGAGAAATTCCAGCAGGAGAAAACCTACCCCCGTCCTTTGATCGAAAAGATCGGAAAAGCCGGTTATAATGGGGCGCTTCATGATCAGGCCTATGGCGGAACCAAAAAAGGCGCGGTCTACGAGTGTATTGTAGCAGAAGAAGTCGGAAAAATTTTCCCCGCTCTAGATCTTAGTCGGCTGGTTTCCACGGTATTTTTCGGAATGCCCTTGGGAAAATTCGGAACCGCGAAACAGAAGGAAACCTATCTTCCTGGAATCGTTTCGGGCGCAAAAATCGGAGCCATCGGAATAACCGAACCCGATGTGGGTTCTGATGCCGCAGGAATGAAAACCAAAGCGGTAAAACAAGAAAACCACTATGTTATTAACGGAGAAAAGCGCTTCATTACAAATGGAAGCCAAGCCGATTTTATTTTGGTTTTCGCCATTACCGACCCGAATGTAAAATCCCACAAGGGAATGAGCGCTTTTATTGTCGAAAAAGGAACCCCGGGTTTTGAGGCAATCTCCGACTTTAAACTAATGGGAATGGAATGCGCTCGCGTTAGCTATCTCAAATTCAAAGACGTAAAAGTTCCGGCTGAAAACCTTCTTGGAAGCGAAAACAAAGGTTTCCAAATCCTCATGGACGAACTTGACTGCGAAAGAACCACGCTTGCCGCGGAAGCGGTCGGATACGCGCAATTTCCATTCGATCAGGCGCTGAAGTTTTCAAACGAAAGAGAACAGTTTTCCCAAAAAATACGCATGTTTGAGGGAGTAAATTTCAAGATCGCCGATATGGTTACAAAGTTGGAGGCCTCCAGGTTGCTTGTTTTACTGGCGGCGCGAATGATTGACTCCGGAAACTCCGCCACCAAGGAAGCATCGATGGCAAAGATTTTCGCGACCGAATCCGCCGTTGAGGTTGCGGACCTTGCCCTTCAAATTCAAGGCGGCCACGGATATACGAAAGACTCAATGGTGGAGAGATATTACCGCGACGCTAGATTGATGAGAATCGGAGGGGGAACGGGTGAAATAGTACGCTATCTGCTTCAACGGGAGGTTTATAAAACCTACGGGCTTTGAGTTTTTTTGGGCAAATTTGTTTGCCGAATTTCCCCAAAACCGCTTGGTTCAGGAAAACTCATCTCGAAAGAGCGATTAATGGAAAAGTTCGGAACGGTTCCCGAGAAAACTTTTTTGGAGTTATTGAACCATGTGTAAACCGCCCGATCGGAACCAAACTGGGCTTCACAATAAAACGATTTTGATATTTTTTATCTCAATGGTTCTTCTTCCGGCATGCCTGGGTGCCACCACCTACTATGTTTCAAAAGACGGGTCTGATTCCAACCTTGGAACCATTGATAATCCTTGGATGACCTTCTGTAAAGCAACCGCGACCCTTTTGCCGGGGGATACGGTATATATTAAAAAAGGCGTGTACAATGAAGTCGTCGTTCCAAAAACATCCGGAACCCCGGGAAATTTCATTACCTACTCCGCTTATGAAAACGATGAGGTTATCCTTGACGGCCAAAATAAACTTCCCATGAATACCGAACATTGGGAAGCCATGTTTTTCATAAACAATAAAAGCTATATTAGTATAAAGGGATTACGGGCAATCAACTCCAACGGGGCTGGGTTCATGGCGGAAGATTGTTCCGATATCGTATTTCGCGAAAATTCCAGTTTCAAAACTTTTTCTTCCGGGATAGGTATTTGGGGCTGTAAAAACGTCATTCTCGAAGGAAACTCCGTTCAGCGAGCCTGCCAGGGTAAAAGCGGCCCCGTTCAAGAGTGTCTTTCGGTTTCCAATACCGTCAATTTTGAAATCAAAAATAACAAGGTTTTTGACCGCCCGATTGGAACGCTTGGTAGCGGCGGAGAGGGAATGTGCATTAAAGAAGCTTGTCGCAATGGCCGTGTATTCAATAACACAATTTACGATTTAATCCTTCTAGGGCTGTATATAGACGGCTGGGAAAGCCGGATGGAAAATTTAGAAGTCTATGGAAACACGGTATACAATGCTCGCGACGGAATTGTAATTGCCGCGGAAACCAAGAAGGGGTCGCTAAAAAATATCAAGGTGTACAACAATATTGTTTATGATAATAGATTTCATGGAATCAGCATTTCCGATAATAACTCGGAAGCCCCTTGCGGTGGGGATGGCCCTAAAGAGGACATTTTCATCGCCTATAACACCGTTTTTCATAACGGCTTCAATAAAGAACCCTGGGGTGGAGGTATTTCCATCGTTTCAAAAAACAATTACAATCAAAAGTTTGTCATAACCAATAATATTTGCAGTCAAAATGCTTATTGGCAGATCCTTATTTCCGAAGTGTCCAAAGGTATCACAACAATAAGCAACAATCTCATCGATGGAACCAACGAATATAAGGATGAAAGCGACCAGGCGGTTGATGGTGAAAATGCGGTAATAGGAGGAAGTCACTTTCAAAACCCTGAAGGACATGATTTCCGCCTGACCCGAAAGTCTTCCGCGATTGATGCGGGAACTCCGGAATTGGCCCCTAATGTTGATTTTTTCGGAAAGCCTCGTCCTGTGGATGGAAATGCCGATGGAAAAAGCTTACCGGACCTAGGGGCTTTGGAAGCGGATGATAATTGATTGTCCGACGGTAATTTCATGAATCTCCCAACGACTAGAAAATTTGAGGTTTATTTTTGCAGTATCATTTAAATCCAATCCCGCTAAAACCGCCCGGTTCCATCAAATTCAATATTGATTATTCCGGCCACTTAAATCCTCAGCAATTTGATGTGGTCGCCACGGTCGAGGGGCCCGTACTATGTATCGCCGGAGCCGGGTCCGGAAAAACTCGCGCATTGATTTATCGTGTTGCTCGTTTGGTTGAAAGCGGAATTCCACCCGCGACCATTCTTCTTTTAACCTTTACCCGAAAAGCGGCGACCGAAATGTTAACTCGCGCTTCAGGGTTGCTTGGCGGAAAATGCTCTAACGTTATGGGTGGCACTTACCACTCTTTCGCGCACATTGCCTTGCGACAATTTGGTTCTTTTCTTAAACTACCCTCGTCCTTTTCCATTCTCGACGAAGCGGACTCTTGCGATACGATAAATTTGATTCGAAATGAATTCGGCTTCAACAAGCATGAGTCAAGGTTCCCGATGAAAAAAACCTTGAGGAAAATGTTCTCAAAATCAATAAATTTCGATCGCGCATTAGAAGAGATTGTTTCCGAGGATTTCGAACATTTTGGGGAAGTTTTTGATGACATCCGAAAGGTTTTTAACGGATACTCCCATTACAAGATCATTAACAACCTTCTCGATTTCGACGATCTTTTGGTTTGCCTGAAAAGACTTCTTGAGGAAATCCCCGAAGTGAGGGAAAAACTATCCGAAAGATTTCGGTTTGTCATGGTGGATGAGTATCAGGATACGAATAAGGTCCAGGCAAAAATTACCGCTCTTTTGGGAGGCAACCATCAAAACATCTTAGTGGTTGGCGATGATGCTCAAAGCATATATTCGTTTAGAGGGGCATACTTCAAAAATTTACATGATTTCGCTGAGACTTTTCGGAATTGCAGAGTCATTCGGCTTGAGGAAAACTACCGAAGTACTCAACCAATTTTGAACGCCACGAATGCTTTGATCGCCCATGCAAAGGAACGTTTCACCAAAACATTGGTCACCTCCAAAATAGGTGGCGGAAAGCCTGTCTTCGTCGCGTGCGCGGACGAAATGGAACAATCCCGGTTTGTTTCTCAACGGATTCTTGAACTCAATGAGGATGGAATCGGGCTAAACCGAATTGCGGTTCTATTCCGCTCGGGCTTTCATGCGTACCAACTTGAGCTGGAACTTAAATTAAAAAACGTTCCATTTGAGAAATGGGGTGGTTTCAAGTTCCTAGAGGCAGCCCACATAAAAGATTTGCTTGCCCATCTGCGCGTTCTTGCGAACCCATTTGAATTTATCTCATGGCAAAGAGTTCTTCTTCTGGTAGAAGGAGTGGGGATAAAGTCCGTTTTTTCATTGTTTGAGAAAATCAAGACGGCCCGGAACCCTTACGAAATCGGTAATATTTCTTCCTCCCGAAGATCTCAAAAAGGGCTTTTCTCGCTTGGAAACATGCTAACCAGCGTTTCCCGGCAAAAAATTCTTAGTCCTCAGATGGTTCTTTCGAAGGCTGCGGATTATTACATTCCGATTTTAAAGGAAACCTTCGACGATTACCCAAGGCGAATTCGTGATATCGACCAATTGGCATTGATGGCAAAGAGATACCAAACCCTTGAGGAGTTTCTTGCTGATCTTGCGTTGGAACCGCCTGCCAAAAGCGTTGATCAGATTTTAGCGAGCGATAATGATAACAAAGAGCGATTGGTGCTATCTACCATTCATTCCGCCAAAGGTTTGGAATGGCACACCGTCTTTATACTCCATAATATTGAAGGACGCTTTCCCTCTCTCTTTTCGCTTGAAAACCCTGATAGCTTGGAGGAAGAACGCAGATTGCTCTACGTTGCAATGACCCGCGCACAGGAGAATCTGTTTTTGACGTATCCTGTTTCAATTTGGGACGCGGCGAGCCAAGAACTTTTATCGATCCCCTCGCGCTTTCTCGGGGAGATTCCCCCCGAGCTAGTGGAAAGATGGGAACTTGTACAAAACTAAATTTTGAAAGAAAAGAATGTGAAAATCCTCTTAGTAAACCCCCCTTTCAACATCCTAAGAGAAAAGTACGATAGTTCGGTATCGGTCGGACTTCTTTGCCTTGGAACCTACCTTCATTCAAAAGGGGTTCAGGTTACGATCATCGACGGCGCAAGGGAAAGTGATTTTCTAAACAAAATTCTCTCAACCGTTTCTGATTTTCGATTTGTTGGATTGTCAGTCATGACAACCCAAATCCCCCAAGCAATGAAAGTTAGCAAAAGGATCCGTGAAGTTCACGGCAAATCCACGATAATTTGGGGTGGCGCCCATCCGACGTTTTTTGCAGAGCAAACTGTTTCCGACCCAGTTGTTGACATTGTTTGCTTTGGAGAAGGCGAGGAAACCCTCCTTGAGATTGTGCAGGGAAAGCCTCTTGAGGAGATTCTTGGAATCGCCTTTAAAAAGGATTTGAATGTGATAAAAAATCAACCGAGGGCTCGCATTGATCCGACAAAAACTCCATCGCTCAACTGGAATTTAATTTCCCCTGAAGTTCTTAGCAACCTTTCCTTGGTTCCGTCCCTTACTTCCCGTGGATGCCCGCATAGATGCACATTTTGCGTTAATGCGATTCAAAATTATCATTGGAAATCTCGCGAATCTGATCAGGTTATTTCCGACCTGATAAAAATTAAAGATTTTCCGGTTTTCAGCAGGAAGAAAATCAGATTTTGGGATGAAAATTTTTTCGTGGATATAAAAAGATCCAGGGAAATAGTTGAAGGTATGATAAGAAATAAGCTTAATTTAAGCTGGGAAACAACGGTCCGCGCCGATTATTTTCGGAAGGGTTTCATTGACAATCAATTTCTTGGTCGATTAAAGGCATCGGGATGTTACTTACTGGCTTTCGGAGCTGAATCCGGAAGCCCTGACATTTTAAAAAAGATTAACAAAGATTTGACTCCAAGCGACATTATTGCTTCTGCGAAATTATGCTTAATAAACGGAATCATCCCACAGTATTCGTTTATGATAGGCTTGCCCGGCGAGAAAAAGCAGGATATGCTTTTAACAATTGACCTAATTCGAAGGTTGAGAAAACTTAGCCCCAAAGTTCAATTTCTCGGCCCTCAAGCGTTTCGGCCTTATCCAGGCTCTCTGCTGTACCAAGAATGTCTCCGGGCGGGTTGGCAAGCTCCCAAGGATCTTAAGGATTGGGAAAGTCTAGCGAGGAATCAACTTAGTTATCTTTCTGTACAGCAATTTCCATGGGTAAACGAAAAGGATTTCGTGGAAGCCATGGAAGTATTCGTTCGATTTGGGGCCCATCCAATTAAAGAAGCGCTTAAATCTACGACAAAAGCTTCTTTTCTCCTCAAGCTAGGGTTAGCCCTTGTTTGCAAACTGCGATGGAAATTCAGATTTTTTGAATTTCCGATAGAATTTTTGCTTGCAAAAAAATTTGTTTCTCGCTTGAACTCGTCCACATAGGCACTTTGAGCTTTGAGTGTCAAAACCTAAGCGGTGTTTCTGCGTGTTATCATTAGGCGTTGACTTCCCCCCCGATCATGGAAGGAGAAAAAAAGGTACAATGAATTCAAAAAAATTCGCTTTTTTGATCTGCGTGATTTTGCTTCTCCTTATTGGATCAAGATTTTATAAAATCTACAATTTGGTGTTGGACTTTCGGGCTTTATTCAACCTCCGGAATTCTAGTTTGGATTGGAAGTTAAAACCAATTCCGAAACCAAATGACCCCCAGGAACGCTATTTACCTACTTTTGCGCAAGGGTTGGATTCGCCTGAAAAACTTCTAAATTCGGCATCCGACTTCGTTCCTTTGCCGTGGGGAAAAAGTAATTCAAAGAACTCTAAAACTCCTGAGGAGTTAAAAACCTTTCTTGAAGGTGTTCCGAATTTTACGCGCTTTGAAGATACACTGATATCCCGTTGCAAGGAGGCTTTGGCTTCGCTACCATCTCCTTTGCCGAATGGAGAACACGTTCGTTTTTCCGCGCCAACTCCAAATTTCAAAAAAATCAGGGAAACAGCTAGATTGTGGGCTGCGATTGCAATTTATCAATCACACGAAAACCAAAGTGAAAAAGCTTATTGGACATTGCTGGCAATTCCCATTTTAGCCCATCACCTTGAAGTCGGAGATACCAAAGTCCATGGTCTTTGTCTCATTACCAAAATGATTGGATGCACTCTTCGAAATATTTCCGGCGGAGTAATGGTAACAATTGCGCCCCAATTGCGTATTACCAAAGATAGCCTCCTTAAGGGCTTCGATTTACTGGGGAAACTTGAGAAACTTGTCGCACCTTTGTCACAAGCGATTGATTATGAAAGTAAATTCCTTCCTAGTTTAAGTTATTATCTCGAAAGGGATATAAAAAGCGGGGATGCTAAAAAAGCCTTAGGCCGCAACCCTTACGCTATTTTGAATGCCCTTTCAGATACATGCCGTTTGAAAACCTACCTTGATCCTATTTATGAGACATCTAAAAGAGCTATGGAAAAACCCTTTCCGGAATCCAGAGAAGAAATGCGATCTCTTCTTTTACATACAGAAAAGCTTTATAAAAGAATTACGGAACCTGATTTTCACTGGCTTGGCTATTTTTTTGAACCGGAGACTTATTTGATCGAGTTTCTTCTTTCGATTCATACCGCAAATATCAGAAAAGCCTATGAAACTGAAATCTCATCTTGGCAAAAATTAAGGGGAGCTCTTTGCTGTGTGGCATTCTATCTTTATTCACATGAAAGTAAAAAATCTCCCCGGGATTTGAAAGAGCTTGAAAATTGGCTTGGTAGGAGCCTACCAGATGATTTGTTTTCAAATTCCCCAATCCGCTTTTCTTCGGGGGAAAGCCCCAAAATATTCAGCGTTGGACCTGATGGTTCTCCAAGAAGCTCTGATGATATCCAATTTATCTTAACTTCAGGTGAAACAAAAAAGTAAGTAATACGGAATATTGACAAGAACCCGAAACAAGAGTAGAATTTAAGCAGTTTTCGCCGAGTTTCTGCCAGGGCAGAAAGCGGGGGACCCAAGTTTTTGGGGTGAAGATCCATTTCCGGATCAGGGGGAACTTGCCCTCCTAACCCGTCAGCTAACCTCGTAGGCGTCGCAGGAGTTGTGGAATTATGTCTAAATGATTTGGGTTTTCCCCTTTTAGTTTTTTCCAAATTTTTTTTCTTCCTTAATTTTTTTTGCGCCGCCAATGTTTTTGCATTGGGGGTATTTTCTCATTCTCCGTTTGCTTTTTTCGGAGAAAAAAGGATCGGCAAATATGAGCAGTCACAAAGGGTGTAAAGGGGACCGGAGCGTGTCCTGGCTTGGATCCATGAAGGAATTGATCATTGGAAAAGCTCGCGACCCGCACGACAAAGAAGTCTTTCACAGTATTTCCCTGATCGCTTTTCTGGCTTGGGTGGGTTTGGGCGCTGACGGAATTTCATCGTCCTGCTACGGGCCCGAAGAAACATTTAAGGCATTGGGAACCCATTCACCGCTGAGCATTTTCGTTGGAATCGGTTGTGCGCTTACAGTTCTGGTGATCGCAACGAGTTATTCCCAAATTATCGAGTTATTTCCGGCTGGCGGTGGGGGGTATTTGATGGCAAGCAAACTACTGAACCCCAATCTGGGAATGGTATCAGGATGCGCCCTTTTAATAGACTACGTTTTGACCATCACGATATCTATCGCAAGCGGAGCGGACGCGCTTTTCAGTTTCTTTGACCCGGGGTTTCAACCCGCGAAATTTTGGTTTGCCGTTTTCGGAGTAGTCCTTCTTACGCTCATGAATCTACGCGGGGTAAAAGAGGCCGTATTGCCGCTGGTTCCCATTTTTCTCACATTTCTCCTGGCACATTTTTTCATCATAGGTTACGCAATTGTGACGCATTTTTTCCATTTCTCTACGATTTCGGATCGAATAATGACGGAAATTGAGCAGACCCACGTTCAGCTTGGATGGTGGGGAATGATATTCCTAGTTCTTCACGCATACAGCATGAGCGCGGGAACCTACACAGGGATTGAAGCGGTCAGCAACGGTCTCCCTATTCTGAAAGACCCTAAAGTCGAGACTGGAAAGCGAACAATGAAACTTATGGCTTTTTCGCTTGCGGGAATCGTCTTGGGATTGCTTATAGCCTACCTTTTGTACGAGGTCCAACCGGTGGAAGGGAAAACGCTTAACGCGGTTTTGTGCGAACGCGTGTTTGCGGATTTCCCATCTTACGGCAGAATATTGCTTTTCATTACCCTCTTTTCGGAAGCGACCCTGTTGTTCGTCGCCGCCCAAGCCGGTTTTCTCGATGGACCTAGAGTGCTGGCCAACATGGCGCAAGACAGGTGGTTCCCTACCCGGTTCGCAATGTTGAGCGACCGATTGGTGGCGCAGAACGGAATTCTTTTGATGTCGGTTTCATCCCTGGTTTTGCTATTCTGGACGCGGGGTTCAGTTGGATTGCTTGTGATTTTGTACAGCATTAATGTCTTCATCACTTTTTCTCTTTCTCAACTGGGAATGGTTAAACATTGGTGGCTGACTAGGGGAATGGTCCCAAATTGGCGTAAGAAACTTTTTATCAACGGGTTAGGCTTTCTAATGACCGCTTTTATTTTGATTTCCGTCACATGGATAAAATTCAATGAAGGCGGTTGGATTACCCTGGTCATTACCGGAACCCTGGTTTTTCTTGCCTGGTGGATTAGAAGCCATTACCATCGCGCCTTTCAACTATTGCAAAAGTTTCAAACCCTTGCCGACACCGAGGATGTACCTTACTCCAAAGCCTTCCTTCGTACCGGAAAAGATCCGCATCGCGTTCCGGCTGCTGAGGCAACGGGGAAAACCGCGGCTTTCTTGGTAAACGGCTTCAATGGGCAGGGGTTCCATTGCCTATTGAAGGTTTTCCAAATGTTCCCTGGCTTTTTCCAAAATTTTGTATTCCTTCAAATCGGCATGATTGACGCCGGAAATTTCAAGGGTGCCCAGGAAGTACAAGCATTGGAAACCCACGTTCGCGGTGAGGGAGCCAGGTATATAAGTTTCATGAATCATCATGGGTACTTCGCCAGGAGTTACTCCGCTATTTCGGTCGACGTTGTCGAAGCTACAAAACAATTAGCTGATGAAGTTCGCAGGGATTTCCCGAACTCAACATTTTTTGGCGGGCAGCTAATCTTCCCCGAAGATTCATTTGTAAGCAAAATTTTGCACAATCACGTCGTTTTTGCGGTTCAGAGAGAGTTTTGTAAAATGGGGGTTCCCTTCATCGTTCTTCCTGTGGTGATTTGACTTTTGCATTTGAAAGATCCTAAGGCTGAAAACCGCTTGAAACGAAAATAATAAAGCTTCCGAGGAGCAAAACCAACGGGTAACAAATTCGAAAAATTTTGTCTAGTTTTGCGGGAAAGTCTTTATCACCAAGCTTGGCGTACCAATCAACTACCACCGTTTGGAAAAGCGCGGAGAAGATTAGAATGTAAAAAAGAATGAAAATTTTATCGGCCACGACCAAGTAACCAACCGCCGGAAGAGCATTGGCTTGGGAAGAATGAAGAGCCACCGCGGATAAAAGAGATGTAATGCAAATTCCGCATTGGGCGCCAAACTCTTTCTCATTTATGAAAAACACCATATAAGCCATTCCGGCGATTACGAGCAGAGGAATTACAAATTTTATTAGATGCGGCACAAACAATCTTTCTAAATTTATCATGAAGGAAAAACGGGAATACTTTCCGTTCCTCAATTCGTCGCTTAAAGTTTTCTCAGGCTTCTCTCCAAAATCGGTTTCATAAACATGCAAATCAACCGTAGGTTCCGCGGTTTTGATTTTCCACCCTGGAACCTGTACCGAGGTTTCAATTTGGCAATTTGGCCGTGAATTTCCCAGAAGATTCGGGGAGAATTCCAAATTCTGCGCTTCTTGGTCGTTGTCTTCCAAAAGGATTGGAAGGGTTTGAGTGTCAAACGGGTAGCTCTGTAAGTTAAACCGCGATCGAAAAGTGCCTCTGAAACGACGAATCCAGTGGGAACTTCCGTCGCTGAGTTGCTTCCTTATGGGTTCCCAGGAAGAATCGACGGAACCGTTCATGAACTCCACGCTTTCAGGGGACCAAGAAGCAATGGGTTCTCGGGGAACCCACTTAAACCAGAGGTAAAAATCAGCGAAAAATTGATTATCTTTAATGTCGATTTTTGATACATCCAAAACGTACATTCCTACTTCGACCTTCATGGGTTCTGAAAAAACTTCAGGAGCGACGAGAAGCAATCTAAATAACGAAAAAATCAAAATGGTTTGAAATTTAAGGGAAACACCTCGAGAAAAAAATGATTTCAAGCTTATCTCCTTGAACCGAAAGGATGTTTTTCGGTCTTTCTTAACCATACAAGGCGACAACGGTCATATCATCAACATTCAATCATCGAAATTCAAAAAAGAGCTCTCCGGTTATTTAACCGTTGAAAGAAACTCAACAATTCTTTCAACGATTTTCTTTATTGAATCCTCGCCCCGACAAAAGAAAGATGTGCAAACAGCTTCTAAATTCATCGTTCCCCCGCCGCCAATCAATAGGTCGATAAATGGGTAAAACTCCTCAGGCATGATTTTTTCTTCTAGAATAAAAGCCTTATCTGAAAAAGTTTTGTGAAGGTAATCGCTTTCATAACGGGGCATGATAACCAGGTTTGCTTTTATTTCACGCGAAAGAACCGGAATTGCGTCGTAAATGACCGGTAACTTTTCCTTAACGTAATGGGCTTTATACTCTTCTTCGCGAATTAAAATCGTCGGTTTGTCGCAAGGTATTCCGAATTTTTTCCGAAAATCTTTTCGATCATCTTTTCGGATTTTCTTCATCCACTGATAGACGTCGATGAATTCATAGGAAAATACTTTCGAGGGGTCGCAACCCAATGAAAAAAACACCTGACTTGGAACAACAAAGGGGTGAAAAATAAGGTTAGAAAGCGGAACGGTTAATCTGGTAACAATGGTAACGTCTTCGTGCTTGAACTGAAACCCTCGAATTGGAGTATCGCAGAAATTGATGATTGGAATTCCTAACGCAAACGCGGTTTGGACGCTGTCAACCACCGACCCGCAAACAAGAGCATCCGGGAACCCGGTTCTTTCAAAAATTTCAACAAATTCGGCTTGCCGCTTGATTCGGGCAAGAAACTTTTCTTTCTTTGTCGCGCCCCCGTAGTTACCTATGGTTTCAGGGGTAATTCCCTGAAGAGAAAGAAGTTTTTTTGCCTCGGAGTAGTTTTCGGAATACCTGGTGGTAATGAGCGTTTGGAACTCCATTTGGGAAAGCGATTGAATAAATTCATGGAAGAAAAGCGCGTACTTAGGAGTCGCAATATCGAACCAAATTTTCACTATGAGCTTCTCGTTATGATTTCAAGGGCTTTCATTACGTTCAAAATCGATTTTTTGCCCGTTCGAGGTTCCCGATAAGTTTTTACGCAATCGACGAAATGGTTTACCGCGCTTGTCAAAGGCTGGATTGGGAGAATATCGGGCTCCGAAATGTTTCCCAGTTTATACTGGACCATGTATTTATAAAGATCATCGCGAGCGAGCGTTTCTTGGAGAATCACTCCCCTGTCAAAAACCTTGATTTTTTTCGCTTGGGTGTCATCATATACTGCCATCATTTTTGTTCCGCCTACGATCATTTCCCTGACTTTAACGGGGCTTAGCCAAGATACCGAAATATGAATAACGGTTCCGCATTTTAACTCCATGTTTATGCTTGCATACGCATCTTTCGGAAAATCGTGGAACTTCTTTTTGAAAGTGGAAACCCTCGCCATGTCAAGGCCCAACAAATAATCAATGATGGAAAGGTCGTGAACCGCGAGATCCCAGATTACATCCGCGTGATGCTGAAACAGTCCAAGATTTATTCTGCGCGAAGCGATAAAAAAAATGTCCCCGAGCGCCTTAGAATCGATTAATTCCTTGAGATACTGAACCGATTCCGAATACATAAATGTATGATCGACAAAAGCAATACAGAATTCAAGGCGTCGCTTAAAGTATCCGCCTTCCGAAAATCGTATAATTCCTTGGCTTTCTCGATTCTCTTTGGGTCTTCGTCGTAAATAACCTTTAGATGATGCCCCGTTTCGCAAATGGTTCGGGCAAGGTTCATTCCCCAATACCCGTATCCAATCAAAGCCGCTTCCATTCGATCTTTCCTCTTTTCTTCGCCCTTTTGCCATACCAAAGCTCATGCGCTTTGACATTTTTTACAATTACGCTCCCGGCCCCTATCAACGCCTTTTTTCCGATCGTAACTCCGCAACGGATCACGCACCCTGCTCCAATACTGGCGAATTCATTCACCAGGGTGGGAACGATTCGATAATCCGAAACTAGTTTGCCGTCATCGTCACACGCTTTCGGGAAAATATCGTTGGTGAAAGTCACGTTGGGCCCTATAAAAACTCCATCTTTAATGGTGACTCCTTCCGGGATAAAAACAAAAGGCTCAATCTTGCAATTTCTCCCGATCTGTACATCTTTTCTAATCTCAATAAACGAACTCAGTTTAGTATTTTCACCGATTATGGCGCCATAAATATTAAGGTTAGACCAAAGCGAGACTCCGGTGCCCAAAATAGAATCTTTAATTATGATATTCCATTCAGGGATGATAAGATCGGTTTTTGAGTCATTCGCTATTTCGGTCTTTTCGTTTCGTAAAAAAACAAACCCCATTATTCCCCCATGTCATTTTGTAAATTGCTCACACTTTATCAAAAATGGGTTTCGTTTTTCAACGATCTATTGATTAAATTGTTCAAAACGTGCTAAAAACTTCAGAATAGAATTATTACCTTGGGTTTTTCTATTTATTTTGAGGGGGAGCTAATTTAACCATGAAAAAACTCTTCTCGATACTTCTTCGATTTCGGTTTTTATCTTTTCGGGTTTCTATCCTTTACCCGGTTTTGTTTTTAGCCGTTTTTGCGATTGCAGCCATAATCGGGTGTGGTGGCGGAGGAGGCGGAGGAGGGGGGGGTAACCCTGTTGGGCCCGGCATTGGCGAAGAATTTGCCGATCTAAATGGGATCGTGACTTTTAACGGCGTTCCGATGGCTGAATCCGCGGTTTATCTAATTAAACCTGAAGCGGCTTTGCAATCCGGGGTTTCCCAGGCGTTTTCTTTTCGGCAACCGGAGCTTGGCCAAACGCAATCTAAGATAGGCGATGCCCAACCTAGCGAATTGAAGAATGTTGTTGAAGAAGCATCCCCCACACGAAATTCAGCGATTGTGCCGGACGCAAATTATGGAGATTATCGCACGGTTAGCGACGAAAAAGGCGGTTTCCAATTTAAGAACGTTAGAACAGGGGAATATACCCTTGTCGCGGTAAAAAATGCCAATCAGCAAGCGATCCGCACAGGAGTTATCGTTGGGGCAATTACCACCGTCGATGTCCAACTTACCCCCACCGGAAATCTAAACGGGAAAATCGAAGCTCCGGGGCTCGCGGATCTTACAGGGACGCTGGTATTTCTCAATGGTACCTCTTACGTAGGTCTTACCAGTTCCGACGGGGGTTATTCTTTGTTAAACATTCCGGCGGGAACCTATAATCTCCGAGCGCAGAGATCGGGGTATTCCACTCTTTCTCCAATTTCGGTTACAGTTGTTCCGGCGGTTACGACCACGGTTCCAAACCAAGCTCTTTCTCCTATTGTAATACCGGCTAATTCCGGAGGCGTCAGCGGTTCCGTTCTTCGCCAAAATTTTCTTCCAGGCGACACTTCACATGCCGGAACCATCGTGTTTGTCGCGGGAACGCCGTTTTTATCGGTTTCCGCATCCGACGGCTCATACGGGATTTCCGGAATTCCGACCGGAACCTATGCCATTTTATTTCCCTCCGATCAATATTACTCTAATTCAAACCCGACCGTGACGGTGGTTGCCGGGCAAATCGCCTCCGTTCCGACGGTTTTGATGACGCCCAAAAACCCTCCGATAGGCGTAGGCGGGCTTGATGGGAACGTTTTTAAATCAATAAAAGTACAAGGCCAGACCGACGAGTCGGGAATAATTGTACAATTAGCTTCCGCAAGCGGAATCCATTTATCTACGACCAATGCCTTGGGAACATTTCAATTCAAGCAAATTCCGGTTGGAGACTACGAGCTTTCGTTTAAAAGTGAACTTTATAAAGTCGCTTCGGCCGCGCCTATCGTCGTCACCGTTGCAAGCCCTTCGGGCTCGGCTTTGGGCCTATTCAGGTTCGACCCAAGCCTTGCTCCGACCGCTATTGGAAACCTTTCCGGTTTTGTTTTTAAATCGCGAAGAATTCAAGGTCAGACCGACGAGTCAGGAATAGTTGTACAATTAGCTTCCGCAAGCGCGATTTTCCTGTCGACGACCGACGCCTCGGGCGCTTTCCAATTCAACCAAATTCCGGTTGGAGACTACGGGCTTTCGTTTAAAAGCGAGCTATATAAAGTCGCCTCCGCTACCCCGATTAACGTTTCAACCGCAAACTTTTCCGGCGCTTCGTTGGGGTTATTTAGGCTTGATCCGATCGAACCTCCGACGAATCTTGGAGATTTTTCGGGCGTTGTGTTCAAGTCGCAAAAAGTCCAGGGCCAAACCGACGAATCGGGAGTGGTTGTACAACTTGCATCGTCGAATGGAAATTACCTTTCAACCACTGATATTACCGGATTGTTTCAATTCAAGCGAATTCCGTTAGGGGCATATGGGCTTTCGTTTAAAAGTGAGTTGTATCAACCCGCATCCTCTACACCTATCCCGGTTATGGTTACCGACCCCGAAGGCCCGCGTCTTGGGATTTTTAGCTTAAATCCGACCGATATTAATTCCGCGGATACTACGCCCCCGACTTTGGTAAGTTTTTCCCCCACGGGGCGAACAAATTTCTTCCTCTCGCGGAATAGTAGCGCCTATCTCTCTCTATTTTTTAATGAGAACGTTTTCAAAGGAGCTTCAGGTAACATAGTTTTCAAAAAGAGTTCCAACGGGAGCGTTGTTGAAACAATTCCTGTTAATGATTCCAAGATTACCGTGACAGGCTCTTTGGTAGAAATAACCGCCTCAAGCACGTTCCCCGATGAAAGCTATTATGTCGAAATGTCTTCCGGGTGCTTCCGCGACTTATCAGGGAATTATTTTGCCGGAATTACCGGTGCTTCAACCTGGAGTTTTACCTCTGATACGGTAAAACCTACTTTAGTGTTTACCACAACCGCATCCAACCCTACCAGGAATTCTCCGGTTCCAATTACGGTAACTTTTAGCGAACCCGTTAGCGATTTTTCGCTGTCAAACGTGGCGGCCTCCAGCCCAATTTACGGGGATCATCAAGTCAAAAACCTTCAAATTTTAACCGCCAGTCAAGTTTGGACTTTTGATGTAATTCCCATCGATGGAACTTTCACCGTAAATCTCCAGGGAAGTGTTTTGGATCTTGCCCAAAATCCATATTCCCCTCCGACTCCATTTTCGATTGTTTATGATGTCGGCACCCCATCCGTATTTCTTACTTCCTCCGCTTCGAGCGCGACGAATGTTTCGCCCATTCCGGTGACAATTACATTTAATAAAGACGTGACGGGGTTCGATATTTCCGACATTGTTGTTGGAAGCGGAACGCCATCTAACTTACAGATGACCACGACAAACCGAGTCTGGACGGTAGATGTTTCCCCCGATTCCCAAGGCGTTGTCACGGTTAATATTCCCGCAAGTTCAGCACAAGATCTTGCAGGAAATTGGACGGCCGCTTCGTCTCAATTGAGCAAAACCTACGATTCGATACAACCTTCGGTGGTTCTTACCACTACGGCCGCTAGCATCACCAAAACTACGCCCCTAACCGTAACCATTACATTTAGCGAAACAATCTCAGGGTTTTCTTCCTCTGATATTACCGTGGTTAACGGAAGTAAAGGCTCCTTAAGTACGATTACAAGCAACAAGGTTTTTTCGATCCCAATTACTCTTTCTACAAACGGTACGGTTACCGTTGACATCGCAGCCGGTGCCGTCCAGGACAGCGCAGGGAACCAAAACACCGCCGCTACGCAGCTTTCGCGAATATACGACAAAACCGCTCCAACTCTAGTGATTAGCACCACCGCATCGGAACCGACAAATGTTTCCCCTATACCGGTTATTTTTACGTTCAGCGAAGACGTTACGGGCTTTATCGTGAGCGATATTACGGTTGTGAACGGCTCAGCGGGCAATTTCCAGGGCGGGCCGAAGGTTTACACCTCGGACGTTACTCCTATAGCGAACGGGGCTGTAACGATGAGCGTTACTTCCTCGAAATACACGGACATTGCCGGAAACTCAAACACGACTACGGCCAGCTTGATCAGCACGTACGATACGACACCACCCACGGTTGCTCTTTCGACTTTGGTTGGAAGCTATACGAATTCCTCACCCTTTACGGTTACGATGACCTTTAGCGAAAACGTGACCGGGTTTAGCGCAGGGGATATTTCAGTCGTAAACGGCGCAGCAAGTAATCTTCTTGGAGGCCCCAAGATATACACGGCAAACATTACTCCTTCCGGGCAAGGATCGGTTGATGTAACCGTTCCGGCCGGTTCGGCTCAAGATTCAGTCGGGTACCCCAATTCGGTTTCTTCCCAACTAAACGTCGTCTACGACACCGTTTCTCCGGGGGTAACCTTGACCTCAACCGCCCCCCTCACCCTTAATTCGCCATTCGCGGTAACCATTTCATTCGACGAGGTGGTTTCAAGTTCAACCTTTACGCTTGCCGATTTGACGGTGGGAAGAGGAAGCGCTGATGGTTTGCAAGTCGTTACCGCAAGTCAGGTTTGGCGGGTAACCATTAGCCCTGCTTCGTTAGGAACGGTAACGGTAGATCTGGCGGCGGGAAAAGTACAAGATCGGGCGGGTAATCAGAATACCGCCGCTACCCAGTTAACGAGAGGTTACGATCCAACACCCCCCTCTGTTACTCTCACGACTGATGCTCCCAACCCAACCAACGCGACCATTCCGGTGACCGTCACGTTTAGCGAAGCGGTAACCGGTTTCACGTTAAGCGATCTTTCGATTACAAACGGTTCGGGCGTCAATTTCACCGAAACGACGTCGAACACCGAGTGGATGATAGATATTGTACCGACTGCCACCGGAACGGTTACAATAGGCCTTCCGGCTGATGTTGCGCAAAACTCGATAGGCAACGGAAATACTGTTGCGACATCTATCACCCGAATCTTTGACAATGTTAATCCGACCGTCGTTCTTACCACGACCGTATCGGATCCGACGCTCGCTAGCGTCTTTCCTGTGACCATCACATTTAGCGAGGAGGTTTCAGGTTTTATCGGGGATAATATTAACGTTGCGAATGCCAGTAAAGGGGATTTCCAAGTACTAACCGCGAACAAGGTCTGGAAGTTATTTGTTATACCTACGGCTGTTGGTTCCGTGACAATTGATATTCCTTACGGAGCGACTAACGATCCTGCGGGAAATGCAAACGCAACCGCAACAACTTTGTCGCGACAATATAACGGCCTTAACTTTTCAACGGTCGCAGGAACCGTGGGGTCACCGGGCTCGACGGACGACGGTGCAGGTGGAGGAACCGCCAAGTTTTCATACCCATTTAGTCTTGGAGTAGACAGCGCAAGAAGTTTGGTATTTGTCGCAGATCGCAACAATCACACGATTCGAAAGATCAATGCTGGAATCGTAAGTACTGTTGCCGGCTCGGGGGGAGTTTCAGGAAGCGCTGACGGAACCGGCAGCGCGGCGAGGTTTTATTTTCCTTCGGGGCTTGCCGTAGCGAGTTCGGGAAATGTATATGTCGCGGATACCTCTAACCATACTATTAGAAAGCTAACGTTTGACGCGGTGGGGGTTGCGACGGTAACCACAATTGCAGGAATTCCGGGGATTTCCGGTAGCGGAGATGGAATCGGGGCGGAATCGCAGTTTTACCAACCCTCAGGAGTTGCGGTTGATAATTCAGGGAATGTTTACGTCGCGGACACCAGCAATAATACAATTCGAAAGATTTCCGCGGCTGGTGTGGTTACGACCCTTGCCGGGTTAGCCGGAAACGCCGGTAGCGCTAACGGCACCGGAACCGCCGCAAGATTCAATAACCCGTTAGGAATTGCGGTTGACGGTTCAGGAAATGTATTTGTCGGGGACAATTACAATCACACAGTTCGAAAAATCACTTCCGCCGGAGTCGTTACGACGTTCGCAGGCCTTGCGGGGAGTTCCGGAAGCGCTGATGGATCCGGGTCTACAGCCAGATTTAACTACCCGGCCCACTTGGCGATCGATAGTTCAGGGAATATTTACGTCGCTGATAAAGGTAATCACCTGATTAGAATGATAGACAACACGGGCGAAGTTATTTCCGTTGCCGGCGTCGCAGGGACCAGCGGAAGCGTTAATGGGTTAGGTGCCGGGGCATTTTTCCTGCTTCCTTACGGGGTTGCCGTGGATAGTTCGGGGAATGTTTGGGTGGCTGACACGGTTAACCATACGGTTCGCCAAGGACAACCAGGCGGCATTTAGTAAAAATTACTAACGTTCGGCGATCAAAAGGTGATTGCCGAACGTTTTTTCCGGTAAATTAATTCCCCCCCCACTAACGATTACATTTTTTCTTTTCGGGCGACAATTCCGAAGACATGTTTATCTTCGGCGGTTGAAACGAGGAATTCCGTCCCTGCGGGAAACTGTACATCCTTTCCTTTGACGAAGATTCCGCCTATAAGACCTACGGGGCCAAGAGCAAGGTAACCCACCCCCGAAGCGGCTACCGCAATTCCAAGTTTCTTTTTATCAAGTTCTTGCGCCAAACCGACCAGCGAAACCCCCAAATCGGTTCCGTCAAGACTGGGAATCGAGTTTACGGTTAGAACCAGATGGCCTGAGCGCCCAAAACTTCGGCCTCTTTTGGCTACATCAACATCGCCCGAAATCGGTTCACCTTTACTCAAAACCAACACGTTTTCATCGATAAACAAGTCATTGGCGACGTTAAAAAATGCTTCGCTTCCCGCCCGAGTTTCCTTACTTGAAATCTGCTTTTCAAGCCTTACCAGGATCTTGGTTCCTTTGGGAACTTTTACTTTGTGAAGGGCCACTATGCCGCTCTCCACCGCTACTTGCACCAACTGTTCCAGTCGAAATGCCAGAGGTTCGGTAGAGGGTTTTCCAACCACAAGGTTTTCAACGGCCGAAATTCGTTCACCAAGGGTTCCTACCCGGGTTTCATGAAAAACTTTCCATTCGACGAAATTTAGCTTCATTTGCAATGATGGATAACTTTCATTGGTAACAAAAAGAAACTCGTAAAGTTTTTTAATTTTATCAAGGTTGGTTTGCGCGGAATCGCGGTCTAGAAGATCTTTTTCGATTTTACTGAGGCGATTTGCAATTAAGCCTTCACCCGGATTTCGGTACATGAACCGCTCCATTCTAACGAGTTTTCGTTCAATTTGAAATTCCTGATCAGCACCAAAACCGGTGGTTGAAATTAAAACTAAGAAGAGAGACCCCCAAAAAATTTTGACAAAATAACTTTTTAAGAATCTGTGCATGAAGCCTCCTTGGTATCTTTGAAACAGTTTATAGGAATTTGCGGTTGAGGGGTTTTAAATCGGCATTTGATTGTTTAACGGCGTCGCTTTCGAGCGGGTTCTTGGGGTGATTTTTCCCCTTTTGCTTGCTCTTTGCTTTGAGGAACGGCCTTAGGTAAAGCCCCGTCTTTGGGCAATTCCCCTCCGTAGATAATCAGGATTTCCCGCCTTCCAAGCGGTTCAGCTTCTAATTCGCGACAAAAATCACGGAAAACATCTTCATCGGAGGAGAATATCTTAAGATCGTTTCTTGAAAGGGGTGGAACATATCCATCGACAAAAAGGAATTTCGATCGATCGAAATCCCCCGGGCTCCAAGCATCTTGGGAAAACCGGACAAGAGGCCTACTAAACCTGTGAGGATGGTTTAAAAGGCTTTCCTGAAAAAGCAATTCCCCATTTTCGGAGAAAAACCTTGGGAAAAGCGAAGGTTCGAAAGAAGTCCCTCGAACATCGATCACTACCTGAAGAAATCCGGTGTCTGTGGAAATCTGAGAAGCTTCCGTGGTTATCCTCGAAAATTCGGCGGTTTGAGAAGCCGCTTGAGTTTTTTTTGCCGTGAAAGGATCTCTTCTTGGGTATAAGGCGCCTAGGAACAAAGCCGATCTTAAGCTCATTACCCCGGAGAGCGGAATTACCACCTTGCAGCGAATCAGGCCGGAATTGTCCCCTTCAAAAAAAGTCCTTTTGCCTGCCAGAATAATTTGTCCAAGTCTCATTTTCAAAGACGGAGTAAGAAGAACGGAATCCTTGATATTTGCTCCTTCCATCAGCCGAATATCCATGATCTTTTCATATGCATGGTGAAGGGCATCCATCCAAGCTCGGGCTCGCTCTTCCTCATATGAATGCTTGGTTTCCCAAGGGGTTCCGGCGAGCCCAAAGGAGGTTACCGTTTGTTTGATAAAATCCACTCCGGAGGAAAAGGGGGGCTCAATTGCGTTGGCGGGTTCCGCACGCAATGAACCGGAAAAAATTAGCGCAAATAAAAGACACAAAGGGGAATACGAATTAATTAGTTTTTCGGAAAATCTAATTTTCAATCGAAAATCTCACAATTGATCTTAAAATTTAGTTAAAAGTAAAATGACCTGCAACATAGTGTTCCTTTACAACATCTCCCGCGTAAAATGCGTAATCGAAGCGGAAATTTGGCAGAACCTGCATTCCAAAGCCAAGCGTAAGGGTTCCGTTCCAAGTTCCCACTCTAATGGTAAGATCGTTTTCGATGAATTTTTTTTCCAACCCCAGCCGATACTGTTGTTGGTTTGCTTGGTGTGAGTTTGTGATGTTTGTCGCATCCGCCGAAACGATGGTTCCCTTGGTCAACTTCAAGGAACCGCCAAGATTCAAGCTTGTACCGTCTCTTGCTCCCAGGCTTCCCCTGACTCGAACCACGACATTGTCAACGGTCAACCCCCCCGTAATTCGGTCGTTGTAATGGTACATCAAACCTACTCCTAAGGAGTCGCTTTCACGCTTGTTGTGTGTCCCCAACGATTTGATCCATCGGTCGGAGTTCAGGACCCTAAGCTTGATTCCGCCGTACAAGGTTTCTCTCGCCAACATTCGTCTAGCAATAGGGAATCTGGTTCCAAAGGCTAATTGGAAATCATTTACTTTCTTTTTTACCCCAAGGAACTCTCCGCCAACCAGTTTCCCGAAATTTGGAAATCTGGTGTCTTCTGTGTATGCCACGCCATAACTATATTTTGGACGCCTTGGAAGGGGTTCTTCGAGAACATTATGTTCCAAAAAATCCGTAACCGAAAACTGGTCCTTTGGGTGATCCTCATAAATGTGTCCCGTAAAAGCCAATGAATCCCATTGAAAAACATCGCGTTCGTTGACCTTTGTTTGCAGCGACAATTCCTGCCCCTGAATTTGGGAAAGACCCGCGGGGTTGTAATATGTGGCGGATTCGTCGTCGGAAACTCCAAGAAAGGCTCCTCCCATTCCGCGAGCTCTTGCCGATTGTGCGTATAATGGGCCAACCAGCGAAAACAAAACTCCAAGTGCAACCAACGCCGGAAACTTTAATTTCCGTGAGGCATAAAGGAGGTGCGTAAAATTTCGTTTCATAGGGTTGCCTCCCCTTTTGAGTTTAAAAAAAAATATTCTACTTCTGCAAACACGGGTTCAAATGCTATTTTCACTAGTCCCTAACCCCTATTTCCTACACACTCTGTTTTATTCTTCGTCATCTATTTTAATTACCCGAAGTCGAAGCACTTTTATCCGCCTGGGATTTCAATTTCCGTTGAACCCGAAGCATTTTTTTCAATCTTGCGCGATGACTTTCCACCAAAAGACTTTTGCTTTTTCTTGTTTACCGGGACGAATCCTATAGGAACCTTTTTTAGTTCACTCTTCGTCTTGGCTTTTGATAATGGCTTAAACCCATCAGAGGGCCCGGAAACCGAGGTTTGGTTTTGAGACAAAATTGCAATGCTAGGAAGAATGGCGGGGTTATTCTTTACTTGAATAAATCCGGAATTCCCTTGGATTAGGGGAACAATTTTTGATTCTTGTGGAATCACGGTTTTCGAGGTAGGACTTGTTTTCAATGGTGAGTCCGTTTTTTTTGAGGCTTGGGGCAAGGGGAGAAACACCTCCGTAGAACTTTCCGGTATTTTCTCTTCGGAATAAACGGTTGAATCTTTGGAAGTAGGCTCAGACGGCGAGACCTTTGTAAAATCTTCGTTTCGAGACGACGGTTTCAAACCATCCGGTTCGGAATCCCCTTTTGTTAAATAAACGAAAGGAACCTTGGCATACTCTATTTCCCCTCGGAACGGTTGGGATTTGTAAGCTTTCAAAGTCTGGTATTGGTCTTGCCCTTCCGGCATTATGCAATCGATGATTCCCGGATCTCCGTAGGTGTCCCAACCGCCGCCAAAGTCATCCTTGGTTGCAAAAGCTCTAACATCTCTGTTTAACAGCCGATTGACGGAAACAACATGGGAGAAGCCCATGACGAAACACTGGTAACCCCAATTTGGCGAAGGATTCCCTAAGAATTCTTTGTTGATGCGTACTATTAATTTGTCTCCTTGAATATGCAGATAATCTGGAAGGATAATATCTTCTATCCAACCTTGGAATTCCAAGTCATCGGTTTTGCCTTTAAGGATTTCATAGATTCGGAACTGCGAAAGTGGCGTAATCAAAATCATCTTTTCCCAGCCCATATCCTCTGAGAAAACTAAATCGCGCCCCGGGATGGCTTTTTGACGCCCGCTTCCTTTTTTCCCATCGGTATCAAGATAAATGTCGAACATTTGAGCGACAAAACCTTGTTCGTTGCTTTGATGCGAATCGGGCCATTCGGTCAAAATGTACTCTCTCAGTTGAATAACGAAGGTCACCATGTTTCCTTCCTCATAAACCGTAAAACGCGTGAGATCAAAAGTCCCTCTTCTAAGTCGCGAATCGAGCGGATACTGATAGAACCCCGGCCCCTTGTCATCGCCGATAGGATCAAGCATGTCAAATAACGAACCGGTTTGACTGTAGAAGTTTGTTGGGGGCGAAAGTTCCCTACCCTGAACTACGACTTCGCTCGACAACTCAATAATTGTTAATAGAACCCAAAATAAAATTTTTGAAATTTTCTTCACTCGTAATTCGTAATTCATAATTCCTAATTATTAAGGCTTACTTCACAAGAAGGATTGAGTATTGGGAGTCGCCGGATTCTTGATATGGGTCTCTAACTTGGTTTAGTGTTGTGATGTTAAATGCGTATTTATGATAACCTGGAGCCACTCCGGTTTTCATGATGGTATAGACGCCGTCGCCAGGTGTCTCATCACCGTTTGTTCCATCGTCATACATCGGTTGAGGTTTCCAATCGGTAAAATCAGCGACCATTGCCGGTGTGGTAGCAACGTCTTGGAAGTCTGATTTTATCAGAACAAATTTTG
>JACPTH010000336.1 GCA_016192885.1 bacterium
GGTCAAATATTGTCCGAACGGATATTAGGGCCCTCGGAATAGAAGATTTAGACATCACTAATCCTAGATTAGCCGCTCGCGCTATTATTTCCTTGAATAAGGCGATTTCCTACATTTCATCAGAACGCGCAAAACTTGGCGCCAATGAAAACCGCATGAATTACGCGATGAACAGTTTGCGTGTGGGCCTTGAAAACATGAGCGCCTCGGAATCTAGAATCCGTGACGTCGATATGGCCAGGGAAGTAGTGGAAATGACTCGATTCCAAATATTGCAGCAATCAAGTAACGCGATGCTTGCCCAAGCAAACACTACTCCTAGAACCGTTTTGGATCTTCTAAGATAGTGAAGTAGGGGCGCAATATTTTGCGCCCCAAAATAAATCTAAAATATTCGAAAAATGGTTAGGTTGTTATGAAAAACGATGAAAAATTCCTGAAAACCGTGAAAAATCCGAGTATTTTCAAAAAAATCCGGCAAAGAAGATAAACGAAATAATTCGATAAGGTAGGTGAGGCCAGAAAAAAAATACGTTTTTTTGTTAGCCCTTAAAAGAAGGAGAAAAGAAGAAAAAGTAATTAAGTTTCAACTCTAAGGCAAGGATGCCTTGAGTATTTGATTCATGGAGGAAAGTTATGTCATTGCGCGTAAATCAAAATGTTCTCGCGGTTCAAACCCACGGGATCCTCAGCGGGACCTCTGACAGACTCGCGAAAGCGATAGAGAAACTAAGCTCAGGCCTTCGAATTAATCGAGCGGCTGATGACGCAGCGGGTCTGACGATCAGCGAAAAATTGCGCAGGCAAATTAGAGGCCTTGGTCGCGCGGTCATGAATGCCCAAGATGGGATTTCAATGATCCAGACCGGTGAAAGCGCCCTCGCCGAAACCCACGCTATTCTTCAACGAATGAGGGAACTTGCCATCCAGGCAAGCAACGATACCCTCACCAGCAACGATCGGTTTGAGATTCAAAAAGAAATCGTACAACTTCGAGACGATATCAACCGAATCTCCCGAAATACCGAATTTAACACCAAAAAACTCCTTGACGGCTCCCAAGCCGCTATTACTTCAAGTTCATCTTCAACCGGGAAAGCGGTTGTCACCGGGATGCCAACCATCCAAGGGGACTATAATATCCAAATTCGGCAATTGGACCCGGGCGTTGCACAAGAACTTCGTAGTAATATTTTTACCGTAAAAGATAGTTCGAATTTCGCGGATAACAGCACAAAACTTGAAGCAATTAGCCAATTTTATGATTCGAACGGGGTTTTTGCGCTTTCTACCAGCCAAACATTAGTTATTCAGGGAAATTCAAAGATAACGAGTATTCAGGTAAGCAAGGATTTGACCCTCCGTCAGCTAACCGAACGCGTTCAAGAAGCGATAATAAACAACCTTAACGACCACCACGAGCGTTGATCCCATCAGCCAGGTTACCCGCTCGGATTCCGATGGAACGGACCCGGTTTCCACGCAAGTTAACTCTTCCCGCGCAAGCGGTCTAATCGACGGAATAGACATACAATTTGAGGCGGCCGCCCAAGCAAAAGCTACCGGAACCACCCAAGCTTCTCCCGGGGTAATCATCAGCGCGGCGGTCTCATTCAACATTTCAGATTATGCCGGAACGACCGCGCTGGTGCAATTTAGCGCCGGCGGAAGCTATTCTCTCGATCAAGTTGCCTCGATTATTAATTCCGCTACCACTAGCGCAACCACCAGAATAACTGCGAGCGTGGTTGGCGGAAGAATTCAACTCACAAGCCTTGACTTAGGGTCGGGTGCATATATCGGAATCACCATTGCAACCGCTTCCGCATCGACCGTAAAGAATTTGCATTTCGGACTTGCTGAAGGAGTCTTCGTCGGAACCGGCGGTACCATAGGCGAGGTTGCGGGGACAACTACCATTGAAAATCTAAGCTTCTCGGGCGGAACCAACGACGTTACAATTGGTATTACCGATGAACACGGCGTTTCTGCAAACATCAGTCTTGTTTTGACTTTTAATTCGGTTGATAACCTGGTTTCGTTTATCAATAACACCATTGAAGCAACTCCCGAAGTTTCGACCGAATCAGGCCAAAGAAGCAATTTTACAATTTCCGACGCCGGGGGCACCCAAACCCTGGTTTCGAGACTCAACATTATGCCGACCACCACCACTAACGGCACTGGCGGAACCGCGGCTCTCCCATTCTTTGAACGCGATTCCCAATTCGCAATAAACGGGTATTTCGTTGGGAACGATTCTGCGGCCGGAACCATCTCATTCCAGGTGGCGGACCAAGATGGGAATACTTTCAATGCCGTAATTTCTTCCTCATTAACAACAGACCTCGGAAACACCTTTCTCAATTCACTTTCCTTGATTGATATTCTCAACTCGGGGTTGGCGACTGCGCGTGTTAATGTTCAAGCTTCCCTGACCAGTGGTAACCAATTGCGGTTCCTTAGCGCAAAGTCAGGAAAAGACGTTTGGCTTGCGGTTAACGACGTGACCTCAATGCCGACTTATAAAAGCCTTAATCGTAACTTTGGCCTTTCTTCCGGAAGCAGAAATGGTACCGGAGACGGCTCATTCCGAATTCATATCGCGAATAACCAACCTCAATTTCAAATCGGAGCCGACGAAGGCCAAATCATGAAAATCGGCTTCCAGGATATGAGTTCTGAGGCTTTGAACGTGAATGACCTGGATCTCACTACGATAAAAGGAGCCCAAGAATCTCTTTGGAAGTTGAACCTTGCGATAGATAAGGTTTCCGGAGAGCGCTCAAAGTTAGGTTCCTTTCAAAATAGATTGGAGCATACCGTCAACAACCTCCGAACTACCTATAGCAACCTTACCGCATCGGAATCTCGAATTAGAGATACGGATATGGCTCTTGAAATGGTGGAATTTACTCGAAATCAGATCATTAGCCAATCGGGCACCGCCATGTTGGCTCAAGCAAATTTAATCCCCCAAGGAGTTCTTCAATTACTAAAGTAAAAAAAATAGCGCAATTTCTAAGTTTCTCATAGGAAAGCGTTCAGCTATCAGCAGTTAGCTAAAAGCGCCGGATAATGCGGTTTAAGAGTGCAAAGAAACTTGGAATGTTGAATGGTTCTCAAAGTTTGACATTTATTTGGAGCGGCGTGGTGAGAAAGAATTTCCTAGGTTTTTTGCTGAATGCTGACAGCTGAAAGCTGAAGGCTTACTCTCATAGTTCTCTTCATCTCCACAGTTGTTGCGGAAGATGGTTAGGCTAGAAAATTGACATGAGTTTTTATGATTTGGCATAAGAGTCCGAATAATTGATGATGTTAACCGTTCCATTTTGAAACGAGGGCGGCTTGCCCGAAAATGGCTTCGAGGAAAGGATTCTTCGAAAATAATTCACGGAGGAAAGAAATGTTAAAACTATCGTTTTTCTGTGGTCAGGCGTGTTCAGGCATTTCCGGAAGAACCCGAAATGAACTTTTTGCTTCCAAGGATAGTCTTGTACGTTCCGCCGCGAACATCAAACGAGGAGTATGGTGGGTGGAAGAATCCGGCGATTCCGAGAATATTGACATTGTCTGCGATTTTAACGAGGGTGGTTTCTATGGAAGGTAGGATATCGCTAACAGCTCAATAAATAGGTCCAATCTTTGATTTTTTAATTTTAATTTCATCTATTTTCGAAAGGAGAAAGTTGCCCAAAAAAATTTACCACCGGAAGTTTTTTTAAACGAAGCATGGACGCTTCGCAAATTGAATTCATGGAGGAAACCTCATGTCTCTACGTGTAAACCAGAACGTTCTCGCGGTACAAACGCATGGGATCCTAAGCGGGACCCAGGACCGACTTTCGAAGGCGATTGAAAAGCTGAGCTCCGGCTTGCGGATAAACCGGGCGGCTGATGACGCTGCGGGTTTAACAATCAGCGAAAAGTTGCGAAGGCAAATCAGGGGCCTTTCGCGAGCGGTCATGAACGCCCAGGATGGGATTTCAATGATTCAGACGGGTGAAAGCGCTCTCGCCGAAACCCACGCCATTCTTCAACGAATGAGAGAACTTGCCGTTCAATCCAGCAACGATACTCTCACAAGTAACGATCGATTCGAGATACAGAAAGAGATTGTGCAACTTCGGGACGATATCAATCGAATTTCTCGAAACACCGAATTCAACACTAAAAAACTCCTTGACGGCTCTCAAGCCGCAATTGTCTCAAGCTCATCTTCAACCGGGAAAGCAATTGTTACAGGCGCGACTAACCTTCAAGGGGATTACAATATTCAAATCAAGCAACTTGATCCGGGCGTCGCCCAAGAACAACGAACCAATATTTTCACCCTGAAAGGCACTTCCACCTTTGCCGACAGCAGCACCAAGCTTGAGGAAATCGGCCAATTTTATGACGCCAACGGGGTTTTTGTTCTTGCAACAAGCCAAACCTTAACCATTCAAGCCGATTCAACGATTACCAGCATTCAAGTTAGCAAGGATCTAACTTTGCGCCAATTAGCTGAGCGGATTCAGAATGCCGTAACCGATAACTTAAAAATCAACGGATCCTTGGTTTACATAAATACTCCGTCAAGCAACGTTCAAGGCTCCTTGCAACTTGTATCAGGAATGGCGGGAAGAAATGGTGAAATTGCTTTCTCCGCGGATCAAGGCCTTTTTAATGCCTTGGGGTTTACTCAAACCACCGCTAGCTCCGACCCGGTAAGCCAGGTTACCCGCTCCAACGCCGACGGAACAAGCCCTATAACCACCCAGATTAACGCTTCCAGGGCAAGCGGTTTAATCGACGGAATAGATATCCAGTTTGAAGCGGCAGCCCAGGCGAAAGCGACGGGAAACGTTCAGGCCGCCCCCGGGGTTATCATTAGCGCGGCAGTTTCCATTTACCTTACCGACTTTTTCGGAACCCAGGCTACGGTTCAATTTACCGCCGGGGGAAGTTATTCTCTTGAC
>JACPTH010000337.1 GCA_016192885.1 bacterium
TGGAACCCAAATGAAGGTTTCGGAAGGCGAGTTTAGACCTTTCGGCCATCCGATGCTTCGGTTTCGCTTCGTAAATTTTCTTGACTATCTCCAAACAAGCGGATCGTATGACCCGGATTCCGGAAGATTAAATCTTCGCGGGATAGTGCTTATTCAAGACGAAAATGGAAGTATGGTTGAGTTGGGAAAGGGAAAACCCATTACCTTTACCGGGAAAGGCGTACTTATTGCCTATGGAGGTTTTAAAATATCCTCGGGGATAAAAAAAAACCCAAGCGCAGCCCCTGATGATGTTTGCGTTCTTTATTCCCTAAATGGGCTTACAATTATTGATACAAGTGATGAAATCGAAGCTTTTATTATATCCACCAACCCAAAATTAACCGACCGAACAGAACCGGGGGTCGTTGAAATTAAAAAGCCTTTGAAATTATTTGGGGGATTAGCGGTTGATCGCTTAGAAGTAAATAATTGGGTGGCGGGGGAACATTCCATAAAATATAATCCTGTTTTACCGCCAAATGTCGATGCCATTTATCAAATTATTCCTTCTCCGCAAATTAGTTTCCAACGAACCTTGGAAAGCGAAAATTGATTATGAAATCAGGTTTTTCTTTAATCGAACTTATGATTTCAATGGTCTTTTTATCCGTTGCGCTCCTTGCGATTTTAACCGTTACGTCTTTTTCAACTCGCGAAGCCATGGATACCTACTACCAATTCCTCGCGGTCTCTTTGGCAAAAGAACCTATTGAAGTTTTTAAAAGCTTTGGTTACCAGTTTTTAAACGATTATGATAAACATCCCTTAAAAAATTACCCTATAGGACCCACAGTTATTACATATTCCGACGATTCTCCCGGGGTTTACCCGTTAGAGGCGACAATGTTCGAACGGGAAATCATTATCGGGCCTGAAAGCGAAGAAGGTAAAGTTAAAGCAAGAAAAATTACGGTTTTCGTTCGACCTATTCCAAAAAGCAGGGTAGCCGCCTGGTTTTCAAGACATAATGACGTAAAATTAGAATCATTGATTGTTGACGGTCCAAAATGAATTATTTTTCTCGGTTCTCCAGGGGGGACTTCCGCACTTTTTGTTTGGGTTTTGCGGAATTCGCTCCAAGACTTCGTTACGCTAACTCGAAATGATTACTTCCAGCTCATCTTCAAGTTTTTGCCAAAACCCCTTAGAATCGCCATCCATGGCGATCTGCGGGGTGGCCATCCTTCCCGGATGGCCATGGCTAGCCTTGGGATTCGCTTGCAGATCATTTCGGTCAGCTCCGCTAATGTCTTTCCGCGAAAACCGCAAACCCTTAGTTGAAAAAACTGCGGATCTTCATTCCAAAAAAGCTTTTACTCTTGTGGAATTAATGATAGTTGTCGGGTGCTTGATGCTGATTTTGGTTCCGGCTTGGAGGATTTTTCACTATGGAACTCGATCTTCGCTTCAGGGAATGCTTAAAATCGATACAACCCTGGAAGCAAGACGGATTTTAAACCAGGTAAATCTAGATCTCAAGCAAAGTTGCTGGGCTTGGGATGACGAGAATAACGCGTATTATACCATTTCGGACATTTTGTCCGCTTCCGGGAGATTTCAGAACCGGACCATTTCTTTTCTTGTTTTTCCATCCAAGGGCTCACTTACCGACGCCATTCCGCAGTCACTTGAACCGGATGTTGAAAACCCTTCAAAAGTAGTTGCCAATCGAAGAGTAAGCAAAGTTTCCTATATTCTCCAACCAAGCCCAAAGAAAGAAGGGTTGCCGCAAAAGTTTCCTCTTTTTAGCCTGATACGGGAAGAAAAATTTAATCCCAAGCATCCTCTTGCCCAAAGTTATCCGGAGGGTTTAA
>JACPTH010000338.1 GCA_016192885.1 bacterium
ACGAAGGAAATCGGGACCCCGAGAAAACCAACCATCCCAAGGGTCATTAGAATCCACATTGGAAAAAAATCATTTCCAAATGCGGATTCTTTTTCCTTCAAATCACCAATTGGAACCATCTGAATATCGACAGGAGACGTCGCGGCAGGTACGTCAAGGAATTGTCTAATTTCTCGATCGAGGGTATATTGCATCCGTTCCGCGGTGTAATCGGGGATTCCGTTTGGGTAAAGAAGAATTAATCGCGAAATCTTACCCTGACGCATCTGATTAATATCTAGAAGTCCCGTGATAATCATTCCGAAGGCAACCTCGCCTTCTAAAATTCTTGCCTCGAGTTCTTTTCTTGTCTTGAAAAATGCCAAGCGTACGCCAAAATTTTCTTGTGAAAATCGACTTAATAATGGATGGTCATTTCCGATGATGCCAACTTTCGGAAGAAGGGTCTTGGCCTTTGTATCCGAATAAAGGTTGGAAAAAATAAGCGATAGAACAACCGGTGTGGCAAGCATTAAAAGAACTTGGTGGTTTTTTAAACCCTCCAAAAAGTCTTTTTGAAAAATTGCTAAAACTACGCGAAGATTCATTTCTTTGCACGTGTCTGGAAGAGCTTGTTACTGACAAACATGGTTGTTCTTTCCGGAAGGACCTTTGCATAAATCTTCCTTCCAAGAATCACCGGTAAGATTCATGAAAACTTCTTCAAGGGTTGCTTCTTGGGAGTGAATTTTTATGACCCGTTTTGATTCGAGAAGGTGGGAAAGCGTTTTTGCGCCGAGGGAATCATTCAAGGGAACTTCTATTACCTCGAAAGGCTTTCCATTTTCACAGCTTAGGGTTACTTCCATGGTTGGTTTCCCGAAACGCATCTTAAGGGCATCGGGTGTATCGACAGCAACGATTGATCCGTGATGAATGATTGCGATATGGTCGCAAAGGTTGTTCGCTTCTTCCATGTAATGCGTGGTTAACAAAACGGTTGTTCCCATAGATTTTAGCGATTCGATGAGGTTCCGAATTCCTTTAGCGGAATGTGGGTCTAAAGCGGATGTAGGTTCATCCAAAAAAAATACTTTTGGACCATGCAACAGCCCTCTTCCGATTAACGTTCGTTGCCTAAGACCTCGGCTTAATTCGCTAGCTAGCATATCGGCGTGAGATTTTAAGTCAACCAATTCAATCATTTCATCCACCCGTTTGATCGGAATTCCATAAAGCTTTGCGAACAGAGTAAAATTCTGACGTACGGTTAAGCGATCGTACAAATTTTGGTGGTCCGGAACCACGCCCATCAGAAGTTTTAATTGGGTTTGCGCTTCAGGAACGGGAAGCCCCATAACCTCAATTCGCCCGGAATCCCTTGGAATCTCGCCAATCATCATTCGAATGGATGTTGTCTTCCCTGCGCCATTAGGCCCCAAGAAACCAAAAATCTCCCCAACATCCACGGAAAAGGAAACTTTACAAACTACCTCTCTATCCCCAAACCTCTTGGTTAAATCTTCAACTAAAATCGCATTTCCCATAAGTGGAAATTAGGATACAATAATTTGCGAATTTACTGCAACGGTAATTTGAGAAAAAAATTGGTACACTTTGGGTATTGTTTGGATAAATTTTGCATGTAACTTTTACCGCTTGGAATAATCAAAAGCTTGTTGACTTATTTTTGCCCAATGGGTATATTGCTTCGGAAAGGAAAACTATGCCAAATTTAGAAAACTTTTCGAAGATTTTTGTGTTTACCAGTTTTCATGGCGGAATCGGAAAAAGCACAATAGCCGAACGATTTGCAAAAAATTACCAAGCCCAAACAAGGTGCTCGGGCGCTTTCCTAGAAATGAATCTATTCTCCCCTTCGTACATTGTCGAACATCTAGGCCTTCGCGACAAATTGAAGAATAGCTTTATGGATTTTTTCATGTCAAATTGGTCCGGATTAAGGGCCGAAGATTTATCAGATACCTTCACCGAATTTGAAAAACTTCTCATTATTCCTTTTACTGATGTTCGCTCAAGCGAACCGTTAAAACCGAGATTTTCTTTTCACGAGACGGACGCCGAATTTGCTATGAGCAGGCTTTTATCATGTTTGAGCCAAAAGGGAAGTTTTGTAGTAATAGATCTTCCTCTTTCCTTTAGTTCGTTCCCCTTGTTTTTGCTTGAAAAATCCGATGTGATTTATTACATCTACAACTCTCAACCTTCTTCAATAAAGCTAGCCAAAAGATTTCTTGATGATGCGGCAAGGTCCAATTCGATGAAAGAAAAAATTTCTTTGATTCGAAATATGGCCGAAATGAATGTGAACATTATCGACGAAGCCGAGTGTCGAATTTGGGATAAAGAGTTTTTGGTTCCAATGGCTCAACTCAGCAAGCC
>JACPTH010000339.1 GCA_016192885.1 bacterium
AATTGTTCTTGTCATTCCTCATGAAAGCATACCTACCAGAAAAGTACAATCCATAAATGAAAAAGAATTGCACGAAATACTACGTAAATAAAACGAAATACTTTCAAACTCAGGATCCCTACTCAAATGGATAATTACTGCCAACCTGAAGTAGTTCCAACCCAAAGCAATGATTTGATGGATGCTCATAAAGCTCTTATTGCCGCGAATGAAAAATACAATAATCTCGTTAATTCTCACTCTTCGGAGGCTGAGATAAGAATTGCAGCCAAGGAACTTTCAATTGCGAAGGCCCGGTTTTACGAGCTTAAAGTAAAAACTACCGCGCGATAATACGGCTTCAAGTTTTTTTTGTGGTAACAATTTCTCGATAAATGGCTTCCAAAATGATTACCGAAAGGTTCAAGATCCTTCCTCTATAGTGATTTGCACGATTGGTTGTGGTTGTACAATAGCCTTTGTGCTATTAAGTCTATTTCGGGAAACTCCTTGAAGGTTTCAAATGTTTTGGCGTTCTCCCAAAAATCACTAACTGAACGGAACCCTATTCGCTCATATTCAGCTGCGGTTATGAGCATTTCTAGCTTGTCAATTGCTTTTACGAACTTTGCTTCGGTCGTATTGGAATCTTCAAACTCGCAAAACAATTCAATATAATGACTTCCCATATCCGGCAATTGCGAAAAAATATCCTTAACGGCTGATTTTTCCCCCTCGGATTTTGAAGGGAAGTATTTTAAGGCCGGAAACGGGATGTCCCCAATTCGGCATTCCCCGATCTCGTGAATCAGTGCCATTTTAAGCGCCTTTAGCGGATCAAACTCTCTTTCTTTATGAAACCTTTTGACCCAATCGGAAATAAGCATTGTTAGGAAAGTCACTCCAAAACAATGGTCTGCGATTGATTCCGGAGTTGAAATTCCTCTAAGTTTCCATCCGGTGCGCGGAAGCTTCTTTAAAATTAAGTAATCGCTGAAAATCCCTTCTAATGCCTCTATGCTCGAATCCATAATTAATTACTCCTTTTCGTTGTTTCACATGCTCTTTAATATTTTAAGTGTTTTGGGTCAAGATTCACGAACACTTTATCCTTCCTGGGAGAATTTTGAGGAATGATACCAAAACTTGACATATTCCCAAAAAATTCAATACGATTATTCCATGTTCTTTTGAATTTTGGAGAAAAATTATGAAGGCAAAATTGTTTCTATCTTATCTTGTTGTTATCGGAGCAATGGTTTTTTTAGCCGGATGCGAGGATCCCAATAAAACTTCAAGAAATGCCAATTCCTCTCAACCAGCTTCTTCCCCGAAAAGCAAATCGATCCAAACAGGTTCTTCTGGAAACAGTCAAGTCGTTCAATCCCCAAATTTTTCCGATCTTGTCATTGCTTTCCAGGAATTAGATATGGCGATTGTTAATTTCAGGAATATGGAGGCAGCCAACACCGGCTCGACCGGTTTTTTTCGCGGGGTCGGTTATGTTTCCGCAGCCACAAACATGAATAAAAAGCGGGACGCATTTGAGCGCCTTCTCGCTCAAGCTAATTCCAGTGAAGTCCCTGATATCGCCGAAATTCGAAAAGCATATTCATCTTTTTCACCTTCTTTAAAGGGTTACATTACGGTTACGAATGTCAATGGGGTATTAAGCGGGCCGGATGCCAAGGCTTCGACGGCATCCTACCTGCTGTTGTCAGTGGCGACCCTAAAATTTCGGAACAAGTTAAATAGTATTTCTCAAGAAAGGGCGAGGCAGCCTCTGCCGCGGCCTGGAGTTTCAACATCGGATAACGATTTGATGGTCGCAAATAAAGCGCTTATAGCTGCTTATGAAAAATATACCAATCTTGTAAATTCGCAAGCTCCGGAAGCGGAGGTAAAAATTGCCGCGGAGGAACTTTCAATTGCTAAGTCTCGCGTTAGTGAACTTCAAGGAACATCAGGCGGGCGATAAATTTAATTTCCAAAATTTTTCGGTGGTGTCCTAGAATAGCTGAAAATTTAGTAATTTCTAGAAATGATCATGGTTAATTTTGATTAATATTGGACACTTTTGTCCGGACGGGTTTTTTTCCCTGACCGCCAGTTGTATGGTGGAATCCCCATCTTCGCGCGAGATTCCACAGGGCGAGTTGCCGCATCGGTAAGAACCGATGAGGCGGGTAATTTCGCCTTTCCCGCACTATCACCGGGGCTTTACGACATTTTGGCGACCACCGGGGAATCGGAAGATGTTTTTGCGGCCAATATTCAAATTACCCCCGGAAGCCAAAAAATAGTCGGCGAAACACCCCTTTTGGCCGTTTCCAATCTGGTTGTCGATGAAATTGGAACCTCGACCGCGCGAATTACCTTTACCTCCAATCGCGCTTCTACCTCCTCCGTGGAATACAGCTCCGCGGTTGATTCCCCGAAAATCGCCGTCATTAGGGCAAGCTTTGGAACCACGCACCAAATTACCTTAACCGGACTTACGCCCCAAAATAGTTATGCTTGTACTTTAATTTTAGTAGGCGACGACGGCCAAAAATTCAAATTTCCGGGGATTTACATTACAACCACGAGCATAGTGGGCCCGACAAAATTGGGAATTACCTTAAGCGACGGTGTTTACGAAACTCGTTCCAAATCGATTCCGGTTACCATTCAGGCGGAAGGGGCCGCGCAAATGCGTTTGGGTGAAAGCGAAGATCTTTCGACCGTCCCATGGGAAAATTTTTCCGGTTCTAGAAACGTTTCTCTTTCTACCGGAGACGGGACAAAACGTATCTACGTTCAATTTAAAGATGCAAACGGGAATTTGTCCCCGGTAATCAATGATAGTATCCTTTTAACTACAAGTACAAGTGGATATATAGGAGTTTGGATCAACAAAGGTCAACCTCTTACAAATCAAACTAAAGTGACTTTGACTCTTCTTTTTCCGGGCGCCACGCAGTTTATGCTCTCCTCAATCCCGGATTTCTTAAATTCTTTTTGGGAAACCTTTATTGAAACCAGGCAATGGACTCTTTCCTCCGGCGACGGTCGAAAAGATGTTTATGCCCATTTCCAGGGTGGGGGGGCGAATCCTAATGATACTTTCTCAACGTCCATAACTTTGGTTACCACTGGTCCTACGGTTTCAATGAAAGTAAATGATGGCGCGAGCCTTACAAATAGCATAAACGTTTCGCTTTCTTTCTTTAACCAGACCACCCCAAAAGATATGCAAATATCAAATTCTTCGACTTTTGACGCAAGTTCAACGTGGTTAACTTATCAAAGCAAGACTTCTTGGGTTCTTCCAACCGGGGATGGCTCCAAAACCGTCTATGCCAGGTTTCGAGATACTATCGGGAACATTTTTGGGCCTGTAGCCTCAACCATTGAACTTGATACAAAAGCTCCTACGAATGCGAGCTTTAAGATCGAAAACGGCGCCTCAACCACGACAAAGCTCAACGTTGCCTTGTCACTTTCGGCCGAGGGCGCGGTTCAAATGGTTGTTTCCAACTCGGAAACCTTCGCAAGCGCCACTCAAGAAGCTTTCAAGACTCTTCGAAATTGGACCCTTGGCGGGTATGGAATTCAGAATGTTTACGTTAAATTCATAGATGCGGCCAGCAATACCACATCCCCTATTACTCAGAGCATAGAAGTGCTTGGGAGTCCTGCCTCCCAGTCTTTAATAATAAATGACGGAGATAATTCAACCGATCAAATTAATGTACGTCTTTCTATTTTCGCTTCGGAAATGACGGCTACCAACTCCATTTGGCTAAGTAATTCGGGTAACTTTTTTTCAACAATCGCCCAACCATATGTAGCGTCTCAGAATTGGCTCCTTGACCCGCTTTCAGGGACAAAAACCGTTTATATTCGTTTTCAAAATGCTTCGGGTGCTTATTTGTATGCCAGCGATTCCATTATCCTGAACGGCCCGACTAACTCGACAATTTCAACACGTGATTCTCAGCCGATCACCACCGGATACGTTAATCTTGATCTTTTTGCGCTTAACGCGGCTCAAATGCTTCTTACCCTAGATCCGTCGCAACTTACCAACAACGCTCTATGGGTATCTTATCAAGCCCAATACGCGATGCTTCTTTCCCCCACAGGAACCGACCAAATAATTTACGCCAAATTTCGGAACACCGGTCTTGCGGAAACCGGCGTTAGCAGTCTTTCGGTTAAAGTTACTCCTCCTCCTCCCGGCAGTTTAACAATCAACGGCGGCGACGCTTCCACCAATCAGATAAATGTAAGCCTTTCTTTATTTGCATCCGGAATGTCAGCATCTAATTCAATTTGGCTGAGTAACGACGGAAATTATTCATCCGCGGTTCAGCAATCGTACGCCGCCACCAAAAATTGGCTCCTTGATCCGATTGCGGGAGTTAAAACGGTTTTCGTTCGTTTCCAAAACGCATCCGGAACATTCATGTACGCAAGCGATACTATTTCCTTGATCGGGCCCGCGAGTCAAACCATTTCTACGCGTGATTCTCAGCCAATTACCACAGGAATTGTGAATCTGGATTTATTCGCTCAAAATGCGAATCAAATGTTAATCACACTAGATCCTTCCCGGCTTTCAGATGGGAACTTATGGATAGCATATCAAAGCCAGAAATCATTGAATCTTTTAACTACCGGTGTTTCCCAGGTAATTTACGGGAAATTTAGAAACCTTGGGTTGGCTGAAACGGCGGTGAGTTCTCTTACCGTAAGCGTGTCACCTCCTCCGCCGGCATCGCTAAAAATTAATGATGACGATGTATCGACCAACCAGATAAATGTGAAACTTTCTCTTTTTGCCTCAGGAATGACGGCTACAAATTCAATGTGGGTTTCTAATACGGGCAACTATTCTTCAGTTCCATCGGAGTTCTATGTTACTACAAAATTTTGGGATCTCGATCGAGTCGCGGGGGTTAAAAATGTTTCGGTCCGTTTTCAAAATTCTTCCGGAACATATTTTTTCGCGAGCGACACAATAACCTTAGTGGGGCCCGGAAGTTCAACGATTTCAACCCGAGATGTTCAACCGATCAATGCGGGCTATGTGAATCTCGATTTATATTCCCCGGGCGCAACCCAAATGCTCATTACCCTTGACCCATCCCAGCTCTCAAATGAAAGTTTATGGTCCGCTTACCAAGGGCAACGTATCCAACCTCTTTTGCCTACCGGGGGAAATCAAATTATCTATGCGAAATTTAGAACGGGGGGATTGGTCGAAACTTCGGTTCTTACTCTTTCAGTCAGCGTAAGTTCCACTG
>JACPTH010000340.1 GCA_016192885.1 bacterium
ATAATGGAAAATATTATTCCTTGGTTTACGGGATTCCTTGCGTATTGGCGCTTGATCCCGTCGAAAAATGCCCTTTGTTTCACTTTAAGGTGAACGGGGGGGCGCTTTCAATTGCTACCGCCGGATGTAATTTAAGTTGCGACTATTGTCAAAACTGGCAATTCTCGCAAAAATCCCCCGAAGAAACAAGAAACTTTTCGCTTCCCCCCGCTCAGGTTGTTTCCAAGGCTTTGGAATATAAAGCCAGCGCAATCGCTTTTTTTTACACCGAACCCACGATTTACTACGAATACGTTAAAGATATTGCCGCCGAAGCCAAACGCCTTAAACTTTCCACGGTTATGGTTAGCGGGGGTTATATAAATGAATTGCCTCTTAAGGGGTTGCTTGATTGTATTGACGCTTTTGTCATCGGGTTAAAAGGCTTCACTGAAGAATTCTATCAAAAAGTTATCCATGGAACTCTCTCTCCCGTTCAAAACACTCTTCTGACGATTAAAGAATCATCAAAGCATTTAGAAGTGGTTACCTTAATTGTTCCTACTTTAAACGATCAGGAAGAGAACTTTCGTTCAGAATCCCGATGGTTCCTAAAAAATCTCGGGCCCGATGTTCCCCTTCATTTTACCCGCTTTAACCCGCAATTCAGACTTAAGGGCCTTCCTCCAACCCCTGTTTCAGCTCTTGAAAAGGCCAGAAAAATTGCGAAAGATTTAGGAATTCATTACGTTTACACGGGGAATGTTCCGGCCCATGAGGGGAATCATACCTATTGCTCGAAATGCGGGAAAATTGTTATTGAGCGATTAGGTTTTCAAGTTCTTCACAATAATTTGAAAAATAATGCGTGTCCATGGTGCGAAACCCGTGTTCCGGGGCATTGGAATTAAATTCAGGGTAAATAATATGGGTTCCCGGATTAGAAGGAGATTAAAATGTTTTTTAATTTTAGATTCCTTAAAATTGCCTTAGCAGCAATTTTTTTCTGTTCACTGTTACTCTCCGAAGTTTCGCTTGCAAAACCCAAAGATGAGAAATCTTTTCATGAACTTGAGGAAATTCGGGCGGAAATTTCCCTGTTAAACCTGCTTAGGGGCTTGTATCTCTCGAAAGATCAAGCCAAGAAAGTCATTGAGATTGCAAATAGAGCGCAAGCGTTTAGAGACGAAACCAAGCAATTACTTGAAAGGGATTATGAAAACGTTAAGGAAGATTTTACGGGTTTGCGCGATTCCCTTTTTCAACCGGTAGGCAAGGAAAAACCTTTTCAAAATAAGGCTTCGGTTCTAAATGATCGAATCAAGGAGGCCAGGGAGGTTACGCAGGAAAAAATAGCCGGGTTAGAAGATGAAGCCCGCCTGGTGCTTTCATCCGCGCAACTTGAAATAATTGACGGGTTTAAACCATGCCTTGTGCCCCCGAAGGATTTGAGCAATCCGGTGCGGGTCGGCCAGGCCTCCGCCGAAGGCGGTAAATTAGAGAAACTGGTTGAATTAATTCATTCCACTCCTGAAACGGTATGGAAGGAAAGAGGCGACTCCCTTTTAGCAAAAGTAGCCAATCATATTGAAGCTGAGTCGGGAGAAATGACGCCTGATATGAAATCGGATATAAAAGCTCGACTTTCAAAGACCGCCGGTAAAATCAGGCAAGCTTCAGACGTTGATTTCGTTTTAAAGAAAAATACCTTAGAATCAGAGATGTTGCTTATAAATCCCAAAAAAACATTGAGCCATGAACACCGGAAATCAGGAAAGATTGCGCAATGGTTGCTTTCTCCAACAGCGTTTTCAGTTTTACCAAAATGGCTTGAAAGTCTCGATAAACAAACCCCGCCCGATTCAACGATCGAAGAAACGCCAAGTAACCCATCCGACGAATCCGCCCTCGCCGAAAACGGTTTCGCGTGCCCGCAAGGAACCGGCGTGGCAGCCGCCGAAAAAGGGTTCCAGCCTTCGGCGAGCTGACACGAGAAGCAACGTGCGGATTTCCTTCGCCCGCCCAACAGCGCGAGCCCGAATCGCCCCTTGGGGCAGGCAGCGCGTCAAATTTCTAAATCTACCGGTTTTCCGATTTTAAATCCGAAACTTGACCCATATGGATACGCCGCCGAGCTAGAAAAGATTCTTAACAACCAAAATGACCCCGAGAAATCCTGTAAACAGCTTCGCGATTTAATTTCCATCATTCGTCAATTTAAGGGTTCCTAATAAATAAATTCGTAAGCGTTCTTTTCTATCCGCTATAGATGATTCCATAGAAACTTTCAGTAATGCCGCTTATTAAGCCAATGGTAAAGGTCTTTCGACTACATTTTACCCTGGTTTTTCTGGTTTTCTTTTCTTCTCTAGCTTTTGCCGATGGAACCGGGCTCTCCCAACCAGCCACCGGAACCGAAACCCTGACAATTTTGTACACCAATGACACTCATTCGCACCTCGTTCCATTTGACCTCCCGGGTTTTGGAAAAAATATCGGAGGGGTCTGCAGGCGCGAAGCTTTTTTTCGGTCAATTCGAGCCTCTAATCGACGCGTTTTAATCCTAGACGGCGGCGACATTTTTCAAGGAAGTCCGTTCTATTCAGTCTTCAAGGGAGAGGCCGATGTAAAGGCGTTTTCACTTTGCGGATACGACGCAACTACCCTTGGGAACCACGACCTGGATGATGGTTTTGAAAATACGCTAAGACAATTTTCGCCCGCGTCTTTTCCGATTCTTTCTTCGAACGTGGCATACGCGAAAACAGGAAAGCTTGTTTTCCCTCCGTTTAAAGTTTTCGACCTCGCCGGAGTAAAAGTCGGGATCATAGGCTGCATTGGTAAGGAAGCTTGGGAAGTAACTCCCTTAAACAAAAAATCTGATTTAATTTTTCTTGACCCCGTTGAGAGCGTGGCAAGTATTTCCGCTGCATTACGATCTCAAGCCGACGTAGTAATATTGTTATCGCATTCAGGATATGATGAAGACTTAAAAATGGCGCAAGAACTTGAAAACGTAGATTTGATTATCGGGGGCCACACAAATACCATTTTAAAAGATCCGATTTTGGTGCAAAACTCCGCTTCCAAGCTTTCCAAAAATATTAAGGGAACCCTAGTTCTTCAAGCTTTTAAATGGGGGGTTTTCGTCGGTCGTTTGGATCTGATACTTGACCCCAAATATAGAGTATCCGGTTATTCGGGGGGTCTTAAACTCATGGATGAATCCGTCCAAATCCCGGAAAATTCAAAAATCTCGGGGATTATTGATGGTTTTAAGGCAAGAATAGACGCAATGACGTCACAGGTGATTGGTCATTGTAGCGTGGAAATGGAGTATTCCGAGGTCGAAAAACACGTAAGGGATTTGCCTTTGGGTACTTTTGTTTGCGAATCGATTCGAGAGTCAACAGACGCTGATTTTTCAATAATAAACTCAGGTGCAATTAAAGACCGGTTACCCGCAGGCGACCTTTCAATGGGACATATTATTTCATCGATGCCGTTTGATAACACTGTTGTGACGTTTTCAATAGACGGAGAAGGAATCCTTGAAATGCTTAACTTCATCTGCAAGAATTTCGGAAAAATTACGGGTTACCAATATGGAGGCTTAACCTGCACATACGATTTAGTGAATTGGTCGGCAAAAGACATTAAAATTTCGGGGAAACCTCTTGAGTTGAAGCGTCAGTACAAGCTTGCCACCATTTCCTATTTATCCGATGGAAACCAAAATGGAAACGAGCTTTTCAAAAGCGCAAAAAACAAATCGGATACCGGTTACCTTATGCGAGACATGGTCATTGAATTCCTTAGAAAACATAAAACCATTGTTCCCCCCGAACACGGAAGAATAACTTTACTGGTAGGCTCCGAATCAGCTAACATAGAAAAAGAAAGATAAATTTATCCCTACCGTGGTAAATAGGGGCTGAACTATGGTATGATAAAAAATAAAGAGGATAGTTTATGGCTGAATTTCACATTGAAACCCTAAATGGTGGAATCACCCAAATGGTAATAGATGGAAGAGCAGGGGATGAAGACCAAGACCTTTTTCGCGCGCTCTCCCATCTTTCGCAAAAACACAATCAGATCCTGATAAACCTTTCAAACCTGAAGGAGGGGCTTCCAAGCTTCTTCAGATGTCTTCAAAACATTTCCATCCGGTCCAGGCTAAAAGTAATTTCCACGGACGCCGCTATCATTACGGGGTGTAAAGAATTTGAGCTTCCGACTTTTCCTTCATTAAAGAGCGCATCCCTTGCTTATATCGGTGATGAGACGATTTCCATGATGCTTGGGAAATTAAAGGATGTCCCAATTCTCAACACGGAAGCATATCGTTTGATTTCTTATATCTCTCAGCCTGACGCGGCTTTTAATAAAGTCGAATCCATGATCAAGGATAATCCCGGAATTTGCAGCCAGATTTTTCGCATGGCAAATTCGGCATATTTCAAACGTTCAAGCACCTCAGAGACCCTTCAACAAGCATTAGTATCATTGGGTTTTGCGACTTTGCGCCAGCTTTTTTTGTACAATTTTTACAGTAGCGTCGGGAATATTTTCCAAGCTCAAAATGAAGTTATTGAGCATGGGAAGAACTGCGCTAGGCTTTCGGAGTTCATTGCGAAGTCGGCGGGTTGCTCCTCGGACGAGTGCGCGAAGGTTCGGCTTGGCGGGCTTCTTCACGACGTCGGAGCCCAGGCATTGGCCTTTTTCTTTCCTTATCAATATGCCGAAGTTATGAGAAAAATTAAGGAAGAGTCGAAACCAAGCTATCTTGCCGAACTGCTAACCTTCGGAACGGACCACCAAACGATTGGAAGCATGCTATGCGGGAAATGGAATTTTCCGCCCTATTTGGGGGCGGTGGTCGGCGATCATCATTATTTAAAATCAACTAACTGGAACGCGTTAACATTGCCGATTTTCTGCGCGGATAATCTCCTTGGCGAGATTCACGGGCTTCCATTTTCAAAGTATTATTCAAAGATCGAGGAGTATTTTTCCCTTAAAAAGAAAGAGCTTCCCTGGAAAGACTTCCCGGCGGAAGCAAAAAAATTTCTTGAAACCCCCGATCCATTTTAAGCCGTAATTTCGCCTTTTTTCGTATCTGCTCAATAATTCGGGGGACCCCTTGATTCATTGTGGTAGAGATTTCTCTCTTCGAAATGACAGCTTTGTGTGTCATTCAGAATACTATGCACAAGGGGATCGCTCAAAAGTTCGGAATGACGGAGAAGGAATCCGCCAATTAAGATTACTTTGAAATTAAGGCAAAAATAAAGGATACTCCAAAATATGTTGAACGTTGCCCCCCCAAGCGGAATGCGAGATTTCCTCCCAGGCGAGTTGTCGCATCGAAAGTACCTAGAAAACGTCATTCGGAAAATCTTTGAAATCCACGGCTTTGTTTCGATTGAGACCCCCGCGATCGAAAACCTTTCCACGTTACTAGGGAAATATGGAGTAGAGGGAGATCAGCTAATTTACCGCATTCTTCACCGGCGCGAAAAACTCTCCCGGGCGCTTGGTTCCGGATCACCCTCGGAAACCGACCTTGCTGAACTAGGTTTAAGATATGATTTAACGGTTCCGTTAGCGAGATTTATGGCCAACAATCGAGATCTTCCCAGGTTTTTCAGACGGTATCAGTTACAACCCGTTTGGAGAGCCGATCGCCCAGGCAAGGGGCGTTTCAGGGAATTCACTCAATGCGATGTTGATATTACCGGTACCAAATCGCTTCTTGCTGAAGCAGAGGTTTGCGGAGCGGTTTCTTCGGTGCTGCTTGAGTTAGGATTTTTCGACTTCACGATCCAAATAAATCATCGGGAGCTCCTTAAGTGCTTAATAGCGGCGGCCGGTCTTGAACCGAGTTTTGAAGAACCTTCCTTAGTCGCAATTGATAAACTTGATAAGATCGGCAAAGAGGGTGTATGGAAAGAACTTTTAGAAAGGGGAATAACCGCTTCCCAAGCGGAAAAATTGCTTTCCTTCTTTCAGTCGGAATTAAATTGCAAATTGCCTGAAAACGAGACCTCAAAATCGCCCCAAAAGGAAGCGGGAGAATTTTGCGAGCTTTCGCGTTTAGAAAACCTTCTCGACAATTCCCCGGCAGCTCAGGCTTCAAAAAAACCCCTCTCTCAGTTGAAAGACCTTCTTTCTATAGCTTCCGCCGGGCCTGCAAAGGGCCGCTTACGCTTCGACGCTTCTCTAGCAAGAGGCTTGAGTTACTATACAGGGCCTATTTTTGAAATTAGATCGCCGAAATGCAAGGGGAGTTTAGGAGGCGGAGGGCGCTATGACGGTCTAATAGGCATGTTTTCAGGGTTTGAAATCCCCGCTGTGGGTTTTTCAATTGGTTTTGAAAGACTTGCAATGGTAATGGACGAGCTTAATCTCTTCCCCAATCTGCCTCAAAACCCCGAGGTTTTGATATGCTGTTTCCCCGAGATTTCCCCATCTGAGGTTGTAAGAATCGCGACAATTCTTCGCTCGGAAAACATAAGGGTTGAAATTTTTCCGGAAACTCCAAAAATCGGCAAACAAATTGGATACGCGGAATCAGTAGGAGCAAAAGCGACTGTAATTCTTGGAACGGAGGAAATAATTCACAATCGATTAACCGCAAAATTTCTTTCGTCAGGCGAACAAATTACATTACCGACCCCCGAAGCAATCATTAAAATTAAATCATGGTTTTCAAAAGCAAAGCCAACCGCGGTTTAAGGTCGTATTGGTTCGGCCTTGGTAAGTTTAACCCTTACAAAATTTCTCAAAAAAATTAATTTCTTCCTTCAGGCTTTCCGTTGCGGGAATCTTTTCATTTTGCGATCGATTTAGGCAAAATAGATCCCATGACTCTTCCTTGTACCCCTTTTGCCTTACATACCACTCCGTTTCATCGATATCCGTCGTAATCGGAAACAAAACACAACGGTGAGGTTTGTATTTCCATTTTTCGCCCTCCGAGGTTCCCACCTTTTGCAAAACGCAACCCTCGTTTGCAAAAATACACCAGCCTTCAACCACCGCCATGGTTCGGCGCCCTTCCTTTACCCGTTTGGTAATAAACCCATTTTTTTTTAAGCGAACTTGTGCGGGAAGCCTCATTAGAGAAACAAACTTGCCCAAATTATCCCTAATCAAATCGATCTCGCCGAGGGTCAAACCAGGACGTCCGTTTTTGCAACATACCCCCCCGCACGCGGGGAAGTGACACTTGTACTTAGCGGTCGAAAGATTTGCGATTTTAGCCATTTTCAGTCGCTCTCGCGCTTCGTTAGCGTTATAAAACCGCTTTTAGGAGCGAGAATTTTTTCGCGAAGAAGAGCGTATTCCACTTTGCTTTGGTGTCTCGGGTCCATGGGGATGCTTTCAATGATTCCGAGATAATCATATTGCACTTTGTTCTCTTCAAGAATAACCTTAATTTCCTCAAGAACCTTAAGAAAATTTGGTTGATTTTTTTCTGAAATGGTAACAAGAGCGTAGGCTTTTTCCCCCAGTTTTTTATCCTCGATTCCAACAAAAGCCGCCTGAAGTACGCACGGATGTTTTTTTAAGAGAATCTCGACCTTCACGGGAAACAAAAGTTGTCCCGCCCTGGATATTACGTTGTGAACCCTTCCAACTAACCAAAGGTTCTCTTGTTTGTCAAGATATGCAACATCTCCGGTTCGGTGCCAGACTTTTCCGGTTGATTCGATAATCTTTGTCTTTCTAACGGCTTCAGGGTCATTATAGTATGATTTGCAAACATGTAAGCCCGCCACCACAAGTTCTCCTACATTTCCAACGGGGATCTCGATGGGAGTCCAATCATCATTTTTTAGTTGGACAATTCCTTTGTATATCTTTATAAACTTGCACTCCAAGCCATCCGCTAGGTGCCCAACATTCACCCCTTCCCCGCTTTCAATGCCGCTATGTTTCGGAAACAAAATATCGTTTGCCTCGATATGAGCGATGGGCTCAACTTCAGGGGAACAGTAGAGAACCCAAATTTCGGAATTAGGAACGGCATTTTTTAAAAGGGAAAGGGTATCATTGCTAATCGGAGCGCCTCCGGTAATAAGTCGCCGAACCATAGGCAACTTAACGCCTTTTTCGGCGCAAAATTTCGCCACCTCGACGACCATTGAGGGAGAAAGAGTGGCGCAGGTAACTTTTGCGCACAACATTTGCGCGACCAATAAAAGCGGATCTTTTTCGCTTGGCCGGCCTATGTCAATGCATGGGATGATGGTCGTTACCCCCATCGCAAGATTATTCCATGAAAAATTCGGAAACGCCGGAAGATCAATGTCGGAAGGATGATATGGAATGCATTTGCTTAAGGCATAATGTTGGGAGGCAAGAAAAGAATGGGTTCGATTCGCTCCCTTGGGGATTCCTGAGCTCCCCGTCGTAAACGTAATTAGGGCGGTTTCTTCTCCCGAAACGCATTGGATATCATTTGAAACCGGGTAAGTCTGCAACTGCTCCAAACTTGCGGAATAAGAACCTTTATGGGGGCCCGCAACGATTTTAATGGGAACATTTCTCAAATCAGGTTCTTCTTGGCATAAGAGGAAAGCTTGTTCGAAGGAAATCATCGCATTCGCTTGTACAACTTTCGC
>JACPTH010000341.1 GCA_016192885.1 bacterium
GGGAAAAAAAGATTCATATTCGGGAAACATTGCTTTGATTAATTCAACAACCGATTGGGATGCAATCAAGAGCGAAAACCCATGGTTGTTGTCCGGTCCGCTGGTTGCCAAACCCGACCAGTTGTTCGGAAAACGAGGAAAACATGGTTTGGTTTTCGCAAATAAACTCTTTTCCGAGGTTGAAACCTGGGTCCGCGACCGAATCGGGAAAATGGCAAAAGTCGGTGAGATCTCAGACTACCTTACCGATTTCATAATTGAGCCTTTTATCAAGCATGAGACGGAGTTTTATACGGCAATCAAATCTCATGCTGAGGGCGACACTATTTATTTTTCCCTTGCGGGCGGAGTAGATGTTGAGGCAAACTGGGAAAAAGTGGTCCAATACAAGGTTCCCGTATTAGGCGACCCGAACAAGGTTGAAATTGAAAAGATGATTCCGGCTAATTTAGAAAACCTTCGCGACTTGATTTCTTCCTATCTTATCGCTTTGTACAAGCTTTTTGTCGCTCTCCATTTTACCTACCTTGAGATAAACCCATTTGCTGTTTCAAAAACCGATATCTTTCCGCTGGATATGGTAGCCAAATTAGATGATACCGCTGAGTTTTTGTGCAGGGAACTATGGGGAGAAAGCCTTGATTTCCCGCCGCCTTTCGGCAGAAAGCTAATTCCCGAAGAGAAGAAGGTTCGAGAACTTGATGCCATGTCAGGCGCTTCCCTGAAGCTAACCGTCTTGAATCCCGAAGGAAGAATTTGGAACATGGTAGCCGGGGGGGGGGCGTCGGTTATTTTTGCGGACACCGTTTGCGATTTAGGGTTTTCTAATGAATTGGCCATGTATGGGGAGTATTCCGGCGACCCAAGCACTCAGCTAACTTACGAATACTCGAAAGTAGTTTTTGACCTAATGACCAAAATGCCCGATCCAAAGGGGAGACCGAAAAGCTTAATAATCGGCGGAGGAATTGCCAATTTCACCGATGTCGCTAAAACCTTCACCGGAATAATCAAAGCTATTAAGGAATATTCGGAAAGGTTTAAAAAGGCCGACGTTCGAATTTTCGTTCGAAGAGGCGGACCAAATTATCAGGAAGGTTTATCGAACATCAAATCAGCCGTTGAAGCCCTTGGAATTCCAATCCAGGTCCATGGGCCGGAATATCATATGACCCAGATTGTCTCCGACGCAATGAAAGAACATTGATTCGAGAATGAAGAGGAATTAATACATGAAACGACCTGAATATCAGCTTTTTGATAAAAACACTCGCGCCCTAATTTACGGCCTCCAAGTTAATGCGATTCAACGAATGCTGGATTTTGATTTTAGTTGCAGACGGGAAACCCCTTCCGTCGCCGCAATTGTTGACCCGGGGCAGACTAACGCCCACAAATGTTTTTTTGGAATGAAAGAAATCTTTATCCCGATTTTTCCGAATTTTTCTGAAGCTATCAAATCTGATCCGGAAGTTGACGTAATGATCAATTTTTCCTCATTTAGAAGCGCATATGAAACGACTTTTGAAGGGTTGAACTCCCAACAAATCAAAACCATTGCGGTAATTGCCGAAGGAATTCCGGAAAGATACGCAAGACAACTAAGAGCCGTCTCATTAGAGCGCAAGAAGGTAATTATAGGGCCTGCGACCGTAGGCGGAATCACGGCGGGAGCTTTTAAAATTGCCAATACGGGGGGAACGATTGACAACATTATTGCTGCCAAACTCCATCGCCCCGGATCGGTCGGTTTCGTCTCTTCACACGGATGGTCTGCATGAAGGAATTGCGATAGGCGGCGACGCATATCCCGGATCGACCTTGGAGGAACATTTATTGCGTTTTGAAGCCAACCCCGAAATAAAGATGCTTGTGTGTTTAGGCGAAGTCGGAGGGGAAGAAGAATATAGAATCGTAGAAGCGGTAAAGTCCGGGCGAATAAAAAAACCGCTGGTAATGTGGGTCACGGGAACTTCAATAAAGTTCATGCCGAAAGGAATTCAATTCGGCCATGCCGGGGCCAAAGCCGACGCAAACCTAGAAACCGCCGAAGCAAAGAACTCGGCCTTGAAGAATGTAGGCGTCATCGTTCCTAACTCCTTCAATGATTTTGGTGAAATTATTAAAAAAACCTTTAACAATCTGGTTTCACAGGGAAAACATCATCCCATTCCCAATGTCGATCCTCCGCCTGTTCCGATGATGTATTCCGAAGCAAAGGCGAGGAAACTCGTTCGAAAGCCCACTTCGTTTACTTGTACTATTTCCGATGATTCAGGGGATGAGTTAGTTTATGCAGGGCACAAAATCAGCAAAGTCATTTCCGAAAATTACTCCATCGCGGATGTGATCGGACTTCTTTGGTTCAAGGAGAAGCTTCCGAGTTGGGCTGGGGGGTTCATTGAAATGGTGGTAAAACTTTGCGCGGATCACGGCCCATGCGTTTCTGGCGCCCATAATGCCATCGTCACCGCTCGGGCGGGGCGAGATTTGATGAGTTCCGTCGCGGCGGGAATTTTGACCATCGGGCCCCGATTCGGGGGAGCCGTAGCGGGGGCGGCGGTAATGTTCAAGGATGCTTTCGACTCCAAAATGACCCCTTCCGAATTCGTTCAAAGTACAAAGAAATCTAACATTAAAATTCAGGGAATTGGGCATTTAATAAAAAGCCTTAGGAATCCGGATAAACGCGTTGTACTTTTAAAGGATTACGCTTCAAAATTTTTCCCCAAAACTCCTTTACTAAACTATGCCCTTGAAGTAGAAAAAATCACGACATCCAAAAAAGATACCCTTATTTTAAACGTTGATGGGGCGATCGGAATACTATGCGTTGATATGATGCATGGTTTGGAGTGGAGCGAAGATAGAATTCGAACCGCGATCGATACTGGGGGGTTGAACGGCTTATTCCTTCTTGGGCGAACAATAGGGTTTATAGGCCATTTCATGGATCAACAACGCCATAAATCCGGTCTTTACCGGCATCCCATGGACGACATTCTTTACGAACTCCCATCCCCAAAATAATTTACTTACTTTAAGTGAACTTTCCAACTTTTTTCAAAGAAGGTTTTGCGGTTTTCGCGGAAAGACATTAGTGGAGCTGACCGAAATGATCTGCAAGCGAATCCCAAGGCTTGCCATGGCCATTCTGGAAGAATGGCCACCCCGCAGATCGCTATGGATGGCGATTCGAAGGGGTACCCCGAAGGGTTTTGGCAAAAACTTGGAGATAAGCTGGAAGTTATTATTTCGAGTTAGCGTAACGAAGTCTTGGAGCGAATTCCGCAAAACCCAAACAAAAAAGTGCGAAACTCCGCTTTAATAAAGTTATGGAAAATAAAGTTCAACATTTGGTTTTGGTTTATCCGGTTAGGACTCCTGATGATTGGGAACAGGCGTTCTCAATTCGGAAACAGGTTTTCGTTGACGAGCAGAAAGTTCCGCTGGAACTTGAAAGAGATGAAATTGATGAAATAGCTTACCATGTTTTGGGAACATTAGGCGGGAAGATAGTGGCGACCGGAAGAGCCTTTGCAGACCCAAAAGATTCATCTTGGGCAAGAATAGGAAGAATGGCGGTTCTTCCGATCGCTCGCGGAAAAGGAGTGGCTTCAGAGGTTTTAAAACATTTGTTAAACTTTTGTAAAACAAGAGGGTTTAAGAAAATAATGTTGCATTCGCAGTCATACGTAACTTCCTTGTACAAGAGTTTCGGATTCGCCGTAGTCGGCGACCCTTTTGAAGATGCCGGAATCCGGCATGTAGAGATGATTTTGGAAATTCCCAACAAACTCACTTGAATCGGTCGGGAAACTATCAACCCCGATAAATCATACTAGGAACGGCTCAAGCTTTGTTCCCAGATTTGGCGTTAGAAGATTTCTTGGAAAGATAAAAAAAAATCTCCATGTAAATTAACTCTATTGGAGCGAAAAAATAAATTCCAACCATTAACATCCCGCCAAACATACTTCCAACACTGGTTTTGACGGTGGCTTGAAGGAAAAGGTACAACTCTTCGGGGTTGTTTGGGGGATTGGATAATTGTTGCAATGAGCTTTGGACGATTTGGAAGACCGAAAAACAAAAAATCAGAGAAGAAATTATGAAAGCGACAAAGATGACTTTAAAGGCGAAAGGTCTTCCGAGACTTCTTTGCCCCAACCCGGGGCAAACCAAAAGGCTAAGCAAAACTCCCCAAAAAAGGCGTCCAACCTGGAAAGCACGTTCGGGGTTTGGGGCCAATGATTTCTCCGAATCCACGCACTAAAGATACCCCGGGTCGCGGAAAATTTCAAGACGCCAAAATTGATCCGAATTTTTGAAAACATACGGACAAAACCAAATTCCTAGGCGACACGAAAACGCTCGTAGTTTTCATCCATTTTCTTATCCATCTCTTGAACATGGCTTGTTAATGCTGTGATGGCGGTCGGATCTCCGATTTTTGCCAAGGAATCCCCGGCTGCGATACTTACTTCCTCGCGCGGGTCGTTTAGCGCTTCAATTAAAGCTTGAACAACTAAAGACCCTCGTTTTTCACCCAGTTGAATGCATGAAATACGCCTTAATCTCCAATCCGGGCTCTTAAGACCTTTAATGTAGCGGGAAGTTTGGTCTAGCGGCGTCATACTTGACAAATTTTGGATTTTTTTCCCCTTGGATGGTTTTGTGTCGTGAAGACGATCCTGAAATTTATCCCAAAAGCTTGAAAAAAATTTTTCAAAGATAAACCATCCGGTAAAATAAAGGATGGTCAAGGCAAGAATTTTTATTTCAAAAGCAAGCATTTTCCTTCTCCGGAGAATGGCGATCGACAACTGACAATGTCCTAGAATAAGGTATCGGCACGGAAAGAAAAATGTTTTAGAAAAAGGGTTTAGATATTGAACCCTTTTCCTACTTCAATTGGCCACTTGGTTTCTCCGGGTAAGGAAACACCGCTAAGGACTCGAAAAAGTGCGTGAATGGAAGGAGATCGAAAACCAAAAGTCGCAAGGGAGTTTTTCGCTTCGAAAACGGCGTCAACATCATATGGATTTCTAATCGCCGCTAGAATCAATGTTGGAAATTCTTTGGCGGCTTTATTAAAGGCGTCTTTTTGGCCGGTAAAGAGGTGCGCGTTGTAACTAAGGATAACAAGGTCAATCGGAGCGTTAGGCCGTGGAACATTGCCTGCAATTAATCCCCAAATTTCCTCGGTCGTACATTTCGGAGGGAAAAAAACGCATTGTGCTTCGGGCCAGTATTGGTTGACAAAGCTTGAAAGACCTTCTCCCTTTTGTTCCTCTTCAACTTGCACAAGAGCTTCGATTTCAGGAAGAATGAAGACTTTTGGATTACGGGTTGAAAGCGGAAGCCGTCCGATCGACATGCGCCTAATTAGAATAGCTTTGGAATGGGAAACCTCAATGAGTTCTTTATTGCTTTCTACAAGCGAATCTAAATCCACGGGCGGCGGTTTAAAGGAAAAGTTTTTTTCGCGCGCCTCAAAAATTCTGTGTTTGCTTTCTTCAAGTCTAAAAGCGCCTAATGATGAACTTTTCACTTCTTCAAGAATAGTTTTGGCTGCTAATCGTTGTTTTTCAAGATCGTGACAAATTAACAAAAGGTCGGCTCCCGCCAAAAAAGCCGATCTTGCCGCATCCGCAACTCCAAAGGTTTCCGTTATCGCCCCCATTTCAAGATCGTCGGTTATTAACATGCCTTTAAATCCTAGAGTTTTTCGAAGCAAATCGGTTAGAACGGAAGAGGAAAGGGTTGCGGGAAGGTTCGGTTTTGTTTCGAAAGCTGGAAAAAATACGTGGGCGGGCATAATGGCTTCCACCCCTGCGTGAATTGCCTCAATGAATGGAACCAACTCGACTGAAAATAATCGGTCCTTGTCGTAGGGAATAATTGGAAGGGTCAAGTGGGAGTCTACTTTTGCGGACCCCTTTCCTGGAAAATGTTTGGCGCATGCGAATACGCCGCTTTCCTTTAAACCTTTGATAGCTTCTAACCCAAACTCAGCTACAACTCTTGGGCTATCTCCGAATGATCTTATTCCAATTCCCGGATTGCTAGGGTCATTGATATCGAGAACCGGAGCAAGGTTCCAATTTAATCCTAAGGATCTCATTTCCATCCCGATAGCTCTATAAACCTTTCCGGAAATCGAAGGGTCTCCGGTTGCGCTAAGGGCCATTGCGCCTGGAAACAAACTACCGTTTTGAAGGATTCGAAGGACAGCCCCCCCTTCTTGATCGATGGCGGAAAAGATGTGCCCCCCCGAAGCGTTTTCCAGCAAGGAAATTGTTTTCGGAAGTTCTTTTGGATCGGCAATGTTTCGGGCAAAAAAAATAATGCCGCCGATTCCCCATTCTGAGACAAATTCAAGGAAATCATCGGAGGGTTTGGTTCCTTGAAAACCAATAACCATTAGTTGTCCTATTTGTTTTTTCAAAACATTCATTTTGTTTTCCATTTTATTTCGAATCTTGTATAATGGCAATACTCATTTTGGAGGGCTTTATGTATTGTTTCCGGTGCGGTCAGCAGTTGGAACCGCAAGATCCAAATTGTCCTTCTTGCGATGCTCCTCAGAAACGACGCCAGCGCCGACGTCATAGACTTTTTGTGGGGTTGATTATTTTTATCTCCGGTGCGTTCGTTGGAAGCGTAATTGATAGCCTTCTTTTCAAGGGGCAGACCTTGGAGAAATCTCTTTTCCGGGCCTTCACTGGAAATGATGATTCAACCCCAAAGGCTACTGACACATCCACAATTCCTTTACCAGGCTTAGATAATAGAAAATCTTCACAATATAAAGAGCCGTTGGAACCCGATGTTAAAGTTTCGCAAAAACCCCCTCCTGAGATCGTGGAGAATCCCTCCAAGATTTCTCTACCCAAAACCCAAGTTCCTTTGACGATTTCCTCTTCTTCCAAAATAGTTGAACCGCCCCCGATTAAAAATTCAGCGGAAGAAGTTTTGATTCCCACGGTTTCCACCGAAACCGTTAACGCAGATGAGATTTCTTCACCAAGCTTGGAGATTCCCGCAATCGTTGTCCCAAAAATTGAAAAAAATTATAGCCTTTCAATCGATCGTTCCGAACTTCTCGAAGAAAGTAACGGCAATTGTTATCATGGGAGCGTTTCCCCCGACGGAAAGGTTCTGCTTTTTTCTTCGAATCGTCCGACCGGAGACGGGAAAAATTTCTATCAATGTTATTTTCGCGATTTGGACGGTGGAACGGCATCAGCAAGGTTATTCCCCTGGCCAGGAAATGTATGGACACCGGAGTTTTCCTCCGACGGAAGGATGCTGGTTTTTTCAAGCGACAAAGAAAAAAGAGAACATATTTTTGTTCTTGATCGGTTAACTCAGCAAGTAAAACAATTAACGGACGGGGGCGCGAAAAATATGATGCCCTCATTTTCCCCCAACGGTGAGTTTATAGCCTTTTGTTCCGATCGAAAGGGAACAAATGACATTTGGATGATAGGAACTGATGGAAATGGGTTAATCCAGGTGACTTCCGGTCAAGAAGACGATCGCGAACCCCGCTGGTGGCCCGATGGTCGCTCGATTGTTTTTACGCGAGTAAAAACAAAGTACAAGGAATCTCATATTTTAAAAGTCCCTCTTGAACCCATCGGAACGCCAAGCGGTTTAATCACCGACCCCAGCCGCAATTGGTTCGGCGATCCATCGCCGGACGGAAAATATATTGCTTTTGTTCGCTCCGGAAAGCCCGATGGAAGCGAAAATGTAATTCACATCAGGAGAATAGAGAACAATCAGGAATTTTTGGTTTCAGTCAAAGGTTCGGAAGGTTATCGACCGATATGGACTTTTGATGGCAACAGCTTGGTTTTCCATATTGAGCGGAAAGAAAAAAGGATACTTTATAAAGCCGCCCTAAAGAAAACCTTTCAATGATTAAGACTTAGGTTCTAGCCAGGGCCATTGTTAATAAGAGCAAAGTTCCGACGATCCCCATTAGTAGCCCAAAAATTGCCCTTCCCATGCCGTGTTGCTCGGGATGTTTCTTAAGATCTATAATTGCGGCTATTCCCAGGATAAGCGCCAAAGGCGCGGGGACGATGATCAGCGAAATAAGTCCGGCATATCCGGCCAAAACAGCCCAAATGGATACTTTCACCGGAACAAAGTAACCAAGGAGCGGGTCTTCCGCCTTTTTTTCCCTTTCCTTTCCAAAGGGATCTTTTAAATTTGTTTTGCAATGCTTACAAATTATCGCACCCGATAAAATCTCTTCTTTACAATAAGGGCATTTCACTTAATTAACCCCTTAATTTTGCTTTTAAGCGCTCTTGCGAGATGGTGAGAAGGTTGACGGAATTTCGAAAAGACTCGCACTGAGAGGTTAGGAACTGAATCACTTGGCCCAGGGACGTTAGGATATCCTTAAGAATTTCTTTCCCAGCGGGATTTTGGAGTATTACTTCCTGAATCATTACTTCGAGCTTTGCAGCGGAAACACTTATTAACTCAGGATTTCGAAAAAAGTCCCGGGGGAAGGTTCTTTCCTGTCCTAGGGTAATCAACCCGCCTCCCCCCGCCAAAACCTCATTTTTTTTGGAAGGGTCAAATTTACGGAAAAGTGTTATTCCGGTTCCGAGCGAGGAAATCCCTCTAAAAATTACCGCTTCATTTTCCGGCATTCTTCCGGGTTCAAACAACCCATCCCAGAAAGGGTAGCTAATTCCAACACCCAGACCACCCAAGCGCCAATCCTGGAATTCGGTTGTAGGGGGAATTTTCCCCGAATAAAAAAGGTCGTGCTGAATGCTCTTCATTTTCTCGCGGAATTGTCTTCCGGTTGAATCGGGGAGGTTAAAAGATTTTGAAGTCTTCTCAAGGAACCGTTCCAGAGGTCCGTCGCTGAAAAATAACCCCCGGAATTTCGTTTCACCTTTCTTTCTAGGCCAGTAGGCCTGGAAGGCTGAAAGTTCTATCAATATCAGATTCGCAAGGTTCCGGCATAAGGGCTCTTTAAGCCTTTTGATGTTGGGAAGAAACTCCGAATCCCGGTCATTCCAGATTTTTGCGGAATGTTGGGAATCCATTAAAAACAGGGCCTGGTTAACATTGCTTTCCCACTCCACCAACCACAAGTCCTTGAGTTCGATGCCATCTGCCGGAGTGAGGGGTACCCAATCCGGAGAGTCTAAGCCTTCAGATGTGTCAACCTCAATGAGTTGAGATTCAAGTGATGCCAAAATGGCTAAGGTTTGCGGCTCAACGGAAAAAATAGACATAAAGGACGATGACATGAAACCCTCTTTAAATCATAATTCAGGGCTGAGGTTGAGACGATGGTAGACCTTTTCGACCAAGCTTACAACACAGGATTTCTAAGGTCAAGAGGCTTTATCAAAAATCAGCGACGAAGAAAAACAGTTTTTTAACCCTATTGAAAATCTTATTGAAAAATCCCTTTCTTGACCAAAAAAACGCTGGGTGATACTCTTGAACCGGGAAAGCAAATTTCTGTTACAAAAAATCCAAGCAAAAAAATAATTCTTTGAAAAAAGTTCGCATTTTCTCGCAACTGCTTTTTTTTGCGATTTTCCTGATACTTTTTGTTCAAACGGAATCTAACGGGAATGATGAACTTCAGTATCCGGTGAAGATTTTCCTCGATTTCGACCCTTTCATTCTCGTAACAACATTTTTTTCGAATTACAGAGTTTTCTCAAAAACACTTTATCTTTCACTTGTGACCGTTTTATTTACCGTTTTTTTCGGAAGGATCTTTTGCGGGTGGGTTTGCCCTTTTGGGACAATTCATGAAGCCATCGGGTCCCAAACCAAAAGCCGATTTGGCGATTTCCATCGCATGAAATACTATCTTCTGATTCTGTTAATTTCTTCGTCAATATGTGGCATTCAACTTGGAGGTTTCCTAGACCCTATCTGTTTTCTTATTCGCTCATTAACGTTCACTGTTAATCCCGTTATAAACTCCTTGACTAGGGAAACTTTTGACAAAGCTTTTGAAACTCTTCCTTCAGCCTTTTCAAATGTTTCCGAGGCGATTTTCGCGATTTTTAAGAAATATTTTCTTTCATTCAAACAACCCATGTTTCAACAAAACCTTCTAATCTTCATCCTATTTTTTCTTGTAATTTCCCTGAATTTTTTGGAAAGAAGATTTTGGTGCAACAATATCTGTCCCCTAGGGGCTTTATTGGGATTGCTTTCTCCCTGTTCCCTTTTTGGAAGAAAGGTTAAGGATGAATGCCTAAAATGCGGCAATTGTGACAAAGTCTGCAATGGAGATTCTCTTCCGCACCGCGGAAACGGGAATTTTCGGCCCGGAGAATGCCTCATTTGCTTTAACTGTCAATCCGAGTGTCCGACTAACGCGATTTTCTTTGCCTGGAAAGGATTTAGAGGAAACCCTATTCCCGACGTTAAAAGGAGGAAAATACTCGCCTCAGCGGCATCGGGGATAATTTTTTCGCACTTTTTTAAAGTTCAGCCCGAGCGAAAGGTTCCTTCCCCACAGCTAATTCGTCCCCCCGGGTCGGTTTCGGAAGAAGAGTTTTTGAGAAGATGCATTAAATGCGGTGAATGCATGAAAGTATGCATTACGAACGGCCTTCAGCCGACTTTCCTTGAGGCCGGGTTGGGAGGGATGTGGACCCCCACTCTAGTTCCAAAGTTAGGTTATTGCGAATATCGATGTACTCTGTGCGGGCAAGTTTGTCCCACTCAAGCCATTGAGAAAAAATCAGTTAATGAGAAGGCAAAAGTGAAAATTGGGCTGGCCTTCATCGATAAGAATAGGTGTTTGCCATATTCCCAAGGAATCGATTGCATTGTTTGCGAGGAACACTGTCCTACCCCCAAAAAATCAATTTGGTTTCAATCAGCGGAAGTTATACTAAGAAGCGGAGAAAAGAGATTTGTTTCCCAACCAAAGGTAGACCAAGACCTTTGTATCGGTTGCGGAATATGCGAAGCGAAGTGTCCGGTAGTCGACCTTCCGGCGATTTACGTAACAAGCATCGGTGAAACCAGATCAAAAGTGAACCAAATGCGCCTTTCAGGTTATTGAAATATGGGGGGAAATCAGACTTTCCCCATATCATAGTTCAATTTTGTAAAACTTATTGCGATTTTTGGGCGTTTATTATTGCTTGAAAGCGAAAGAAAATCATGTTATAGTGAATTCCACCTCGCCTGCTTCCGTATTTCGCTTAGTCGAGGTTATTTTCCCTAAAGGGAGGAGTTAAATTTTACCGTGAAAACGTATGAAACAATTTTTTTTCTTTCCCCAAGTCTTTCTGAAGAGAGCAATGAAGCGTTGTCCGGCAAGGTTGAAGGGGCCATAACGCGCTTCGGCGGGCAGATAGAAAAGGTTAACAGATGGGGAAAAAGAAGGCTTTCCTATAA
>JACPTH010000319.1 GCA_016192885.1 bacterium
AGCCCCAAGGGCATAGAAAGCCCCTCGGATTTAAAACCCATTAACCCAACCTTGGTTGATGGGATTTGAGACAATTTTTCTCCAAGAAAACCAAACCGTTGCTTTAAGCTTTGAAGGGGTTGAAAATTTCTAATCGGTCCAAAGCCGTCTTTTAATTTTTGGTCCAATTTCATTAGGCGACTGCTGAGAGCGGATAAACCTTGGCCGGCTTTAAGAAGCCTTTTTTGACCCGAAACGCCGTGAGTAAGCTCGACTTCACCGTCGAAAACATTTACCACGGTTCCTCCTCCGCCTTCTATGCCTATTTCTAAGCCGTTGGAGAGCTGAAGAATCGATCTGATATCGTTAACCACTTCAACTTCAAAAAGGGTTCCTTTCACCCCTGCGACCACATCGGCGGTTTGAACCTTGAAGTCACTTCCCGAAACCACTTTGAATAGAAAGGAACCTTGTTTTGCCTTTAATTGGGTCATTGCGGCATGCCCCGTTACGCTTGGAACGTCAAACAAACTGTTTTCTTTTACCGCGAGAAGACAAGTCTCCTTTAGTACCATTTCAGCTCCGCTGTTGGTTTGGGTTTTAACTTTATCACCGGAAGATAGGCGTTTTAGCGCCCCTGCAACTCTTAGGTCCGGGACCGGTTTAAAAGGAGTTTGCCCTTTTTTTACTTCAACTTTACCGTTAATTTTGAGTAGCTCGGTATTTGATAGGCTCAACTCGGCAAGTAATGCGGTGGAGATGACAATAACATATGCGGCTATTAACAAAATAGCTTTTTGGGGATTCATAGCTCCCTCCAAGAAAAATTATGATTTAGCCTAAAATAAAAACAGCTCTTATCATAATCCCCTAGAGGAGGCCTGTCAAACAATGGGAACCCTTCAGCATTTCAAATTTCCTTGCATTCTTAAACCGCATTACTCAGTGCTTTTAGCTGACAGCCGATAGCTCATAAACATTCCCGCGGGGACCGTGCTGATGGTCGAAACTCCCAAAGACATCGCTTATTGACCGCTTCAACTTCTGTTAAATTCAAAAAATCGGAGAATTGGTTCTCCACCCGGCCCCTTTTGGCGCTCCAAGGCCAAAGAATTCTCGTAGCCCATCGTTTGTACTTCCCCGATCGATTTTTTTACCCGTTAACTATTTTTCAAAAAAATAGCGAATTACATCAGTTTGAGAGGCATTCATTCTCTTGTTTGAAGTAACTTTTTCAAGAAGTACAAGTTTCTCAAATTCGTCCGGATATGAGGCTGGAGTGGTCGAAATTTGCTCGATAATTTTAAAGTAATCCGGAAAGTAAACCGCTCTCATTCTGATCCACGAACCACTTTCCCCTGATTTTTCTCGAAGGAAAGAAACCGACAGCTCAAATTTTCTTAAAGTTCCCTCTGAAAGCTTTTCAATTGAGGCGGAAGCAGGGGAAACCGAAATGTTGTCAGAAGATTCGAAGAAAATTCGTATTTTAGAAGGGTTCCCGAGAAAAGATTCTATCTCCCCAATAAATGTCTTCGTTTCGCCGGCTTTGGGCTCTAAGAACAACCCAATGCTATCCGGAGGAGTATAATGTACTTGGTCGTTTTGGTTACTAATTCCGGAAACGCTATTCTCAAGCCCAAAACCGATACAAAAAAAAACCAGAGTAAAAAATATCTGTTTCATTCTAAACTCCTACATTTATTTAAAAGGGACTTGAAAAAGTATTCGAAAGCGGGCATTGGTGGGCCCAAGCTTTGCTTCGCGAAAATCCTGTCTTCGAGGGCTTAAAGCCTGCGTCTACCCGGATTATTAACATCTTTTCAATATTATTTGAAACTTGCTCTTGAGAGAATGCAAGATTATTCGCCAAATGGGTTTGAACTTGGAGAGAAAATCTTAACGGGAATTAACTGAGAATTTTTGGGCGAAGAATTAATTTGATTAGATGTCCCAGTGGTCTCTGAAATTACCGCCTTTTTGGAAGAAAAAATCCCCTTAATTGAATCGAAGAGCCCTGAGAAAAAATTCTTAATTTTCTTTCCGGTCTCGCGTATTTTGCCCCAAATGCTCTTTCTACCACCCTTAAGATAATCATCTACCACTCTATCATTCCCCAAAAAGTGTGAAAAGTCTTCCTTTTTCAATTTCCCGTAAGTTTGTTTATCGAGAATTTGAGCAACTGTTTTGGCATATTCTGGGTTGCTTGCAACGAAATGCCTTAAAAAATGACTGAGATCTCTATCTGAATTATTTGTTGCGACAAATGAAGCAAAGACTTTTTCACGCCCGTTTGGAATATCCTTTGAAAGCCGGTAAAGGATAAGCGCGTTGATTCCTTCAACTTCTGTCATTTCTCTTCCGGTGAGGGAAGACAATGGCGCAAAAGTTCTTTTATACTTTCCTGCAGTTTTTGAATCTTCAATTTTAATTATTGTCGTGGAAAGATTAATGTTAAACACTTCGCTTTTAAAGTCTAACATGGAGTTGAACTCAGCCCAGCCCTCTACCCATGCGGCCTTTGGAGCCGTCTTCTCATTCGAGGAATGTATGCCATCTTTTCCGTAAGAATCAGATTCTCGAACCGAATTGTCTAGGGAATGCGCCAATTCGTGAACCATTGTTGACTTAGCTCCCGAAGCGGAAAATGGAGAGTTATAGAACGGGGAACCGATCATTATCTTGGTTCCGGAAGACCATGGCCAAAAATCTTTCTTCAAATCGATTCCAAATTTTTTCTTAGTATTTTTTGATGAGAACCCGCTTAAATCAGCCAAGCTGACTTCAATTGCCCCTGGAGGATTGGAGTTTTTCAAAGCTTGTGAGGTCTCTCCATATTTCAATCTGGATTTGACGGATTCGGTTTGGGCATACTTAAATGCCGCAAGAAGCGCTTTTTGACCCTCAGAAAGAAAGAAAGTAAATCCTTTTTTTGCCCCCAAAAGTTGCAAAAGGTGATTTTCATCCTTTACCTCTGTTTTTTTATAAATCCAAGAGAATTCAGGATTGGATTTGGAAACCCTTATTGAATACCCATCTTTTTTTGCATTTTCAGCTTCGGGGCCTTTAGAAGAAACGATTTTTATCGGACGTTCGTAAACAAAATGGAGGGAAGTTTCAAAAGCAAAAGCTTCGGAAAAAATCAGGGTA
>JACPTH010000320.1 GCA_016192885.1 bacterium
AGGGAAATTTAATAAGAAACACACAAGCTATGAAGTTCAACTTCGGGAAAAGCAGAAAGTTAGGAAAATGTACGGGGTGTTAGAGAGGCAGTTCCGAAGATATTACGGGCTTGCTTCAAAGATAACCGGAAATACCGGAACCACTTTGCTTCAATTGCTTGAATCAAGATTGGATAATATCGTATATCGAATGGGTTTCACTTTCTCCAGGAATCAAGCTCGTATGTGGGTAACACACGCGCACTTTTTAGTTAATTCAAAGGCCGTAAATATTCCCAGTTACGTTGTACAACCCGGGGATGTGATTTCCCTAAAAGAAAGCAGTTCCGTAAAAGGGGTTGTTAAAGATATTATGGAAACAACCGGAAGCCGAGATAAAAGCCCATGGCTTGATGTCGACCGCGAAAACTTAAAGGGGAAATATTTAGCCGTTCCTGATAGATCTCAGATTGACCCGAAAATTCAGGAATCCCTAATCATAGAATTTTATTCGCGATAATCTTTTAAGGAGGTAGTTTCGTGATCGAGATTGCCAAACCCAAAATTAAATATCAATCAGAACCCGACCAAATCCATGCCGGAGCCGTTCAACACCATGGAGTGTTAACCATTGAACCACTCGAAAGAGGGTATGGGCAAACTCTTGGTAATTCCTTTAGAAGAGTGCTTCTTTCTTCTCTTCCTGGGTCCGCTGTTTCGATGGTAAAGATAGACGGGGTTTTGCACGAATTTTGCAGTATTCCCGGCGTTGTAGAAGATATTACGGAGATGATTTTAAACCTTAAAAAGCTTGTGGTTGGCGTTGAACAAGAAGAAATCGTAACCGCCCGCCTTGAAGCAACCGGCCCGTGTCAAGTTACTGCAGCAAATATCCAGTCAACGCCGAATCTTTTAGTATATGACAAGGATATTCATATTGCTTCCGTGACTGGAAACATCAAACTTGGAATGGACATCACTTTTAAAAGAGGGCGGGGATACTATCTTGCTGAAAAACATAGAGAATCGGGGCAACCAATCGATTTGATTCTTGTCGATTCACAATTTTCTCCGGTTACGAAGGTAATGTTTTCCGTTGATGATGCCCGAGTAGGCCAAGATATCAATTATGACAAATTGACTCTTCAAGTTTGGACAAAAGCCAATATGCAACCTCGAGAGGCAATTGAGCTAGCCGCCAAATTTTTGAAAGCTCATGTTGAACTTTTCATGAGCCTTGAAGAAGAAGCAAAAGGTGAGACTGTGATTGCCGCCCCGACCAGAACCGATGACCTTGTCATGGTAGCTTCTCAAAAAGAAGAAACTCAGAAGAGAGCTTTTCATAACATCCCCATAAAAGATCTTGAATTCTCAGTCAGATCAAGAAATTGCCTGAAGAAAGCCGGAATTCAATTTCTTGGGGAACTTGTTACAAAAAGAGCCATGGAGTTACTTGAAATCAAAAACTTTGGAAAAAAATCCCTGAAAGAAATTCGGGAGAAGCTTAGGCAATATAGTATGTTTTTAAACGGGGAAGAAAATGGCGGAGGTGTCGAAGAATGAGACATCGGAAAGTAGGAAGAAAGTTTGGGCGTGAATCGCACCAAAGAGTTGCCTTGTTGCGATCATTAAGCAGTTCTTTGG
>JACPTH010000321.1 GCA_016192885.1 bacterium
ACAATTCTCTTGGGGTAATTCCATATGCTGATTACATCCATTACTTTGGCGAAAGTGCTCTTGTTGGCTTCATCTTTTATTTCTTGTTGCGTGGGTTTGTGGGTCATGTAACTTGCCTTCATCTTCCACATTTCCTGGAGCTGGTCCATGTTGAAGTTGGGAATTTTAAATTCTGACTTATTGTAATAGGTCATGATAACGCCCTGCTGTTCAAGAGCATCAAAAAGTTCCTTGTTGCGCTCACATTGTTTTTTATCTTCTTCCGTAACCGGATTTTGGTTAAGCAAATGATTTTCTTCAAAATCCGAAATTGTTTTGTTCCATGCGGCAGATCTTAACTCAGCCTTGACCAACGAACGATTATCATAAAATTGTCTGAATTTTGCGTCCTCCAATCTCAAAAAATCGAAAGATCTCCGATAGGCGGCTTTCCATTTTCGATTGTACTCTCCCAGTTGGTCGGCGAGCCAAGTGCCAAGATAAATGGCCAAACCAACGAGGGCGACCACGGTTCCGACGGGGGGAAGAAAGGCCATTGCCGCTAAAGAAGCCAGCGCGACCGCTATATTGATCGCGGATTTAACGTTCGTCCAAGATAATTGCTTGGTTCCATGGGTGTCATCATTCGAGGCAATATTGTAAGTTTCAAGTAATACTGTAAAAACCGCGAGGCCGATTCCGATACATCGCCCGGTAAATTGGGTTTTAGTTAATTCTCTCGGCTGTCCCTTGGGCCTAATGAACTGGAAGAATTGCTTGGTTTCATGAATGTTTTCGGGAGGTGCCATATGTTGGATGAATTCGAAAGTCTTGCTTCCCGCGGCCATGGTTGACTTCATGGAAAAATGGGTGGCTTTTGCCAGGTTCTTTACCCACTTTGGTTTATGAGCCTGATCGAGTTTTCCTATAAACAATAGGCATTTTTCACCCGCTCGACCGATGAATTCGGCAAACGTATCGAGGATCTTAATATTTCTTCCGGCCGCCTTGCTTACTTTTTCAGCGGCATCAGCAACTCCTTTTGATTGGGTAAGAGGGTCGGACATCGCGGAGTTGAAATTTTTGAGGGCCCCGACCAAAGTGACCGCATCGCTATTTCCGGAATCCATGAGGTCGTAGGCGTTTGAAACCAAATCTAAAAATTCCGCGTAAGCTTTAGCCTCTAGCGCGGTTTTAATTTTACTTCCTTCCATGGCGCCGTAAACTATTCCCTGCGTTTGAAGTATCTGCTCGAAATACTTTTCGGGCTCCATGGCGTTTTTTAGCGGGTCAAGCGAGTTAAAATCAATTCTGGTGGGTTTAGGTTGTGGGATCTCCGCGGCACGGGCAATGGTTATTACTAGGGGTTCAAATCCGATGAAAAGTGCCATCAAGAGCATAACCAAGCGTTGTCGCCTTAACAATAAAAACATAATCGCCTCCCTAAAAGTGTTTTCGGAGAATCATTTCCAAATTTTTCACATGGCTGTCATTTTAAACTCAAAATGCTTTCTATACTATATAGATTACCACCAAAAAAAGGAATTGGGGGTAATTTTAAAGATCGCCCCAAAATTCCTTTGTAAACTTTTAACCGCTCAAATTAAAAACATTTATTGGAAGTTATCATTTCGAGTTAGTGTAACGAAGTCCTGGAGCGAATTCCGCAAAACCCAACCAAAAGAGTGCGAAACTCCACTGAATACTCTCTTCTTCTTTTTCTATTTTCCGAGTCGACTTCGAGCAACTGTCGATTCAAATTGTTCTTGATTTTTATCGCGTTGAAGGATCTCTTCGTACAATTGGTTTGCTTCCGATGTTTTTCCGGTCTGAGAAAGCGAATCGGCGTATTCCAATGCTTTAGGAAAAAATTCTTGGTCCGAGAGCTGAGTTTTGTCCTTAAATGTCTCAGAATACATTTCAACCACCTTCGCATGGTTTCCGGTGTCTTTATACATTACTAACAGCCGATTTTGGGCGGGGGGAGTATAACTAGATTTGGGATACCGCTTTAACAAGGTCTCAAGAATTTCAACTATGTCCTCTTTTCTGGGCGGGTCGTAACAAGTCAAATACAGATTTGATAATTTCCAGCAAGACTCAGGCCCCCAGGTAGTGTCTGGGCAAGAATCAATTACCTGCTGATGGAGGCTTCGAAAAGTCTCTACTTCCCATTCGTCGGTTTCAGCCATTTGCTTGTACAATTTTCTCGCCAACTTTTCTTGCTCCTCGATTGGAAGAGGGCCTTTGGATTTTCCTTCCGATGAAGAAGAACTATTTGGAAGGTTGGAGTCTGCGGATTCTATTGGTTTCTTTTGAGAGCTCCCAGGCAGTTTTCCAATCCATTCTTTTGCAAAAGCGTTTTGGGGGTCTTTTTCAAGAACCTTTTCCCAAAGTTTCTTTGCTTCGTCCGGGAGACCTTCCTTCAATTTCAAAAAACCTAATAAGTTCAAAAGGCTGTTGCTTGAAGGGAATTTCTGGACCGCTTCATCAAGGAGTTTTTCCCCGTCTTTGTATCTTTTCATTTTTCCAAGAAGCGCCCCTGTTTTTTGATACAGTTCTTCCGATGGGTTTTTTTGGAGAGCTTTTTGGTACAAATCAAGAGCCTCATTAAGTTTATTCGCCTTTTCCAAGGCTGAAGCGTCTTTTATTACCTTGGAAACATCAGCCGGTTCTCCGCCCAAAAACAAAACTTGGAAGAAGAAAACAAGAAAAATAGATGTCAATCTTTTCATTCAAACAACCTCCCCCAAAAATTATTCCAGGAATTTTGAAAAAAACCGCCCCCCAAAAGAAAGTTTGGAAGCAGATCCCTCCCCCTTTTCATCAGAAAAAATTGTTAGAAAAATTATCACGCAATGAAAATCGGTTGAACTCTTTTTGCGAAGAGGTTTTAAAACCATTTTCTCAACTTGCCCGACCCCGTGGAAATTTGTCAAGTCGTTGCCTTCTCGCCGGATTAACGTTTTCCCCTTTTTCTTTCCAAGGGTTTCTTCCTTTAGAGAATATGAAATTGTAACATTTTCTAATCCGCCGGATGCCTTTTTTTTGGTAGCTTGAAAGGAAAGAAGCCCTTCTTTTTCAAATTTATCCCAATCTATCGAGATCAGGTTGCGGATGTCGCCACGAAGCTGCTCCACAATTGATTCCATCAAAACTTGAGTGTTCAGCAAATCGCTTCCCTTTTTGAAGGATCGCGTGGTGCTATTCATTAGGTTCATTGCGACCAAAAAAACTCCGCTAGCAAGCGCCGCAACTATCATGATTTCAACGATGGACATTCCGGTTTTTTTAAGCTTTTTCATTGGTACCATGGTCGTCCGTTGAATTTAATCGCCTGTCGAATAAGCGATCGCTGAGTCTCTTTTTTATTAGGAACGTCAAACCACTTAACCTCAACGGTTATCAAAAACAAACCCGCGGGTTCGTCCTCATCGAGTTTAATCGAGTAAGTAAACGTATAAAAGGCTTTTTCCAAGTCATCCTTGGAATACTCCAGTCCGAATTTATTTCCTTTCTCTAGAGCTTCAGAAAGTTCGGAGTTTATAAAAAGATTGATTGATTCCGGATCCAGAAGTTTTTTCTCATCCTTTGAGAACAAGAGAATTCTATCTTTTGCTTCGTCATACGGCATTTGCAATAGCGTTTCTAAAATACTTGTACAAGCTTGCCCCGCTAGAAAATGCTTGCTCATGGAAAAGGCTCCCTGAGTGGATTTCTGCCCCAAACCAAGAAGCGGAACCATGCCGAATGAAAAAATGGCGACCGCCACGAGAATTTCAATCATGGTAAATCCAAGGTTTTTTCGTCCGGAAAACAATTTTTCCTTACTCTTAATCACGGTTATTTTGCGTCCATAACTCCATAAAACTGGTAGAAATTAAATTGAGGTGAAACATAAGCGGCGACGGATGGATTAGGGTCGGACATCGTTGGAATATAGTAAAAGCAAACTTCATTTTTCAAATTTCGAGTTTGTTTTCTCATATTTGGCGTGCTAACGGCTACCCCCCCGAATATTTTAACCCGCTTATCAAGGTCGGTTGGATTGATTTCGAGCATAACCCTGGATGCCTCAAAAGATGAAAAGGGGGTCGAGGAAAGGCATATGAGCTGAACTCCAAGGAAGTTATTTCCTTTTAAAGAGATTTTTCGCTTGTTTTGGGCATCGGAAAGACAAACGAACGTGAGAAAACTTTCTTGGGGAAGCTTTAAAATATCTTGAAAAATTTGGTTGCTTGGTAATTCGGAATCACCAAAATCGGTAATCCCCCTAGTGATTTCGTTGAGGGTAATGTTCCCATTTACAATGATTATCCCTCCTTTTATGCTTTTGCTGTCCATGGTGATTTTATCTAGGTTTAGGTTACCTTCAACTCTTACAACTCCGTCAACCATCATTCGTGGTTTACCATTCTTATCCTTGGAGAAAGTAAAATCCTTAAACGCTTTCTCGTCCGGAAACTTGCGGCAGATTCTATGGAAAATCGTTCTTTCTATCGGGAGTTTTTGGTTTACCTTATTTTTGGGATCTGCAGATTGTTTGCCGAGCCATTCGGAGGCAAAATCATCGAAACTTTTCGTCATTTCCAACCCATCAGCGGCAACAAAATCATTAAAGTTTAAAGTCATGTTTCCAAGAT
>JACPTH010000008.1 GCA_016192885.1 bacterium
TCCCAGAAACTCCCCCAATTTCCGGATGGGAACAACCGCGCTCATTTCAAGTTTCCCGAAGCGAATTTGAGAAACAATTTGCGCTATATTGAGCCTTGAATCCGCGGAATCAAGCGGCTCTCCCGGAACTGGGTTTTCATTCGAACTTGAAAGGACCAAGCCATTTCTCAACCGGATTTCAATCTCATAGTATCCCGGGTTTGTTGTTAAACGCTTGACTTCTTTGTGGAGTAGATGGGGAAGCCCATAAAGCGAATAATTTACGATTCTCTCGGATTCGGAATGGAGGGCCGCGGACAAAAGCAGTTGGTCTCTATCTTTCCCCCAGGAAACCCTGAAGCCCTCAATTAAACCCGCAAGCCTGCTTTCGAATGTTTCGTGCGTTTTTTCCCGAATGAGGTGCGAAGCGTTTTCTCTAAGGATAAGCGCCAAGCCGCCAACCAAGATTAAAAGCAGAGTTAGAATCTTTACGCGTAAAGAAATATACATTGCTTTTTTGTTAAAGGCTTAAAACTGAAATCCTTCATTCCATTGGGGGAATGTTTTTGGAGTTAATGATTACCAATTCTCAGCGGAATAGGTTGTCTTACATTTCGTTATATGGCGTTGTATACAACAACAAGAAAAAAAATTCAAATTGTTTTGAATCTATGCTATATTTCCCTCTATGGAGAAGCAAAAAAACGCGGTAAAAAGAGAGAGAAAACGACTTGGCGATATTTTAGTCGAAGCTAAATTGATCAGCGGGGAACAACTCAAATCAGCTCTCCAAAAGCAGAAAGGCATGGGGTTACGTTTGGGCCGGGTTCTTGTTGAAATGGGTTTTGCAACCGACGAAAGCATTGCAAAAACTCTCGCAAGGCAAATGAGCATCGCTTTCTTAAATCTGAATGAACTTTCTATTCCGCCCGAGGTTCTTACGACCATTCCTGAAGCCATTGTCCGCAGTCACAACCTTCTTCCGGTTTTGTTGGAGGGGAATAAACTCAGGGTAACAATGGCAGATCCGCTTGATGTTTTTATCATTGACGAGATTCATTATCAGACCGGTTACGAAATTGAAATCGCCATCAGCGCTGAATCAGAGATTGAAGCGGCCACAAAACATTACTTTGGCTCAAGCGAATCTTTGAAAGCCGCCATGGACACCATCAAAGCCGAAAAGCGCGACCCATTAATGCAGCTAGATGAGGGTTTTTTCAACACCTTCGAATTGGGAAGCGACGAACCAAGCGTTCCCATTATTAATCTTGCCAATACTATTATTCAACAAGCGATTGCGGATAAGGCAAGCGATATTCATATTGAACCTGATGAAGATTTAGTACGTATTCGCTATCGAATAGACGGAGTTTTAAATGAAGTCATGAAGGCTCCCAAAGGAATTCAGGGAGAATTGATGTCGCGTCTAAAAATAATGGCCCAAATGGATATTTCCGAGAAGCGACTTCCGCAAGACGGTAGAATCAAGGTTCGCGTAAAGGACGTGAGCGTTGATTTGAGGGTATCGGTTCTTCCGACCGTTTTCGGAGAGAAGATCGTTATTCGAATTTTAGACAAAACCAAACTTCAATTAACCCTTGAACAAGTGGGCTTTGACGAGGAACTCTTGGCTTTGTTTAAAGTTCTCGCACGATCTCCCAACGGGATTATCCTTATGACGGGCCCGACAGGCTCCGGAAAAACTTCCACTCTTTACGCCGCAATTAATTTTTTGCGCGATGCTCATGTAAACATAACCACCGTAGAAGACCCGGTCGAGTATCAAATTCCTGCAATAAATCAAGTACAAGTTCGTCCGGAAATCGGGCTTACTTTTGCCCGGGCCCTTCGTTCAATCCTTAGGCAAGACCCAAATATTATCTTAATCGGGGAAATTCGCGATTTTGAAACCGCTCAGATTGCCATTGAATCAGCCCTTACAGGCCATTTGGTGTTTTCGACGCTTCACACCAACGACGCGGCTTCCGCCGTCACGAGGCTAATCGAAATGGGCGTGGAACCATACTTGGTTGGTTCAGCGGTGATTGGGGTAGGCGCCCAGCGCCTCGTTAGAAAAATATGTCCGTCTTGCAAATCTCAAGTTGTTCCAGAACCAAGTCTTGAAGGCGAGATGAAACGACTTGGATTTCAAAATGCCCCTACATTTAAGGGAACAGGCTGCCTAACTTGCCGCAAAAGCGGTTATCTTGGTCGTACCGCCATCCATGAAATAATGACTATTACCGAGGACATCCATTCACACATTTTGAACTCCTCCTCGGCCAGGACCATCCGTGATGCCGCTGTTAACGGAGGAATGCGAACAATGCGCGAAGACGGAATCCATAAAGTGGTAAAAGGAGTAACCTCCATGGATGAAGTTGTTCGCCTTACAAGACGCGAAGATGTGGAAAAATTTGCCTCAAAGACAAAATAATTTTTCGTTAGGAAATCGGAGCCACACAATCAGGGCAATCTGTTCGGGAAGAGTTTACTAGGCTTGAAACCCTGCGTAAAGCCATTTTTTCCGCCTCGAATCTGGAAAATAAACTTTCATAATGCTCCGGGGTTGGATCTTTCGATAACAACCATTCAAGCCAATATTCCTTTTCGAGAATGACCGGCATTCGGTCATGAATTGGCTTTACCGCTTGATTAGCTGAAATTGTAAGTATTACGCAAGTTCCATCGTTCTTTTGGTTAACGTTAAACAATCCTTCCCACAAACCTGCAAACGCAAAAATCTGTTCATCATTTCGGGAAAACCAAAAGGCCTTTCCTACATTTTTTTTCCACTCAAAAAAACCATCCGCGGGAATAAGACACCGCCTCTTTTGGAAAGCGTTTTTGAAATATGGCTTAAAATGAGCCGTTTCCGCCCGGGCGTTTATCATAGGTTTAGGTTTCGTGTTTGGGTTAACCCAACTTGGAACAAAACCCCAGTGAAATTTTACCCATTTTAATTTATTGGTTCGAGGCTCGGCGGTAACACCTAAAACTATTTGTGATGGAGCAATGTTGAATCTTGGGGTCCAATCCTCGGGTTCCTCAAGGGAAAAAATATCCGCTAATTGTTTAGCGGTAAACCGCAGAGAGAATCTTCCGCACATTGGAAGTATCCTTCACAATGCCCCGAAAACCACAAGAGCTCCCGAAATTACAAGCAAAACGTTGAACAAAAATCTAAAAAAATAGGATTTCGATTTCTCAAGAAAACTTCCCGAACTTGTAGGGGGCTTAATTGTATATACTTCAAAAGACGGAATTGGAGACCTTTTATACCACCCTTCTACAACGACCTCCCTTCCGATGTAAGAATTGGAGGCGATCGCGAACCACCACTCAAAAATAGCCAAAGGTTGCTTATAATCTAAAAAAAGATACCCGGTTTCATCTTGAAATGTCATATCCTCGCAAAAAACGTAGCCAGGAATTCCTTTCCCGATGATTTTTCCCTTCAACCTCGCCGGAACAGTTCGAATGCTGCTAACTTTTACTTGTTTCAAAAGGGAAGCGACGGTACAAGGAAGAAATTCGAAACCATAGGAAAAAAGGGTTTGAAAGATGTTTCCAAGGCCCAACCCAAGAATAAAACCGCCTATTGCCCCGCCGCTGGCCCCGTTTGATTGAAAAAAATAGCCCGTTAACCCCAAAAGGAAAGCCGTGAGCCACGGAATGAAAAGAAAAATGAAATCCACGGCGAATTCATCCCAAAAACTTTCAGGCTGTTTTCTATCGAAATTAATGAACGGTTTTTGTCCGAATTTAAACGACATTTTTCCCAGGAAGTCAAGACGATATGCCACCAATGGGTGAGTGGAATTGAGTTCGTACCACCCCGCCCATGGGTTCCATAGCTCCCATTGCATGGCATCTTTTATTTTGTCTTTGTTAAGAAGCCCATCTCCGCCATTCACGGTTGCGGTGGAAGTCACCAAAGCCTTGGCGGATACCGGGTCGAAAATTCCAAGGGGCGCAAGAATTTGGCCGGTGGTAGCCTCCCGTTGCGGGTTTTGGACCTCGGAATTTAACGCCTCGCCCCTAGAATTTTCCGCGGAAATATTATCGGAAGCCAGGCCATAAGCTACTTTTACGAGCGCAGAAGCCAACGAGTTTGAACTTTTTGTCGCTTCGGCGGAAAATGCATCTGCATGATATTCTCGGGTCCTGGAGAGGAAAAGAATAATGTATCTGCTGACCACGTAACAAAGATAAGCTCCAACCGCAATTATCAAAACCCCTCCTTTGCCCCCCTTTTTCCCGCCTCCCCCAGATTTTTGAAGTATTCTAATAAAAGCTCGATAAATTTGATACAAGATTATCGGAACGAGTGCGGCCACCGTCATCAAGGCCATATCCCAATGGACTGCGTGGCCGATTTCATGGGCTACTACGCTTTCTAATTCTTCCGGAAGCAATTTGTCCATGAGCCCTTGGGTGATAACAATCCGGGCATCGCTTGGGTAGCGCCCGTATGTAAAGGCATTTGGAGTGGAATCGCGAATTATCCCAAAAGAGGGAAATTTCATTTCATTTTCTTTTGTCACCCTTTGAACGAAATTTTGAAGATGTTGGGGAAGTTGATTAGGCTGAACCCAGTCGCATTTAAAAAACCATGATATTTGCCAATCGAGCAAGGCAGGGCCAAAAATATATTGGATGGCCAGGAAAACAGCGGTAATTCCAATGCTGAAAATCGGCGGAAGTTGGGCGTATTCGGTAAAAGCGACAACAAAAACAAAAAGCATTCCGTACAACAAAAACATAGTTGTCACGGTTCTGAAAGCCAAATTGGGAAGGGGAACAACAGCGGATGCCATCTCATTCATGGTCGCAGGTTCGCTGATTCTGGCATCCAGCTCGGAAAGA
>JACPTH010000322.1 GCA_016192885.1 bacterium
GCTCAAACGGTTAAACACCGTTTGGAATATGAGTTTTCGATAATTTGTCAAAAGGGATTTTCGGATTATTTTCTTCTTGTACATGAGATAGTACAAGAAGCGGAACGACAAGGCCACCGAGTTTTAGGCAGGGGATCGGCGGCAAATAGCTTGATTTCTTACTCGCTTAGATTAACCCACGTTGATCCTCTAAAAAATAATCTTTTCTTTGAGCGTTTTTTAAACCCTGAAAGATCGTCTCCCCCTGATATTGACTTGGATTTTTCTTGGAAAATTAGGGACACGATTTACGAGTTCCTACGAAAAAGATGGGGAAAAGAACAAGTCGCCCTTATTTCAACGCACGTCACCATGAGAGGACGCGGAGCCTTGTGGGAAGCAGGAAAAGCTCTTGGGTTTCAACCGAAGGAACTGGAGGGGATAAGTAGGGTAATGGGAAGCCTTTCCGCTCAGGAATTTCTAGAACATGGGGCCAGCCGTCCGGAAACTCGAGGTTTTCCTTTTAAAAATTTGGCGTTTCTCCGTTTGATAAAAATTGCGTCCGCTTTTGAGGGAATTCCAAAAAATCTTTCTCTTCATGCCGGCGGTGTTGTTGTTTCCCCCGGTAGCATTTATCGTTTTACCCCTGTACAACCTTCATCCAAATCCCTGCCAATGACCCAAATGGAAATGCGGGCAATCGAAGAAGTAGGCCTCGTAAAAATCGATATCCTGGCCCAAAGATCTTTGGGGGTATTTTCTGACGTGAGCATGGAATTAAAAACCGGGGGGTGTTTTCCGGAAGAACTTGAGAATATTGATTTGATTTCCTCGAATGATTCTGTCGCAAATGCGCTCAAAAACGGACGGACCATTGGAGTTTTTTACATTGAATCTCCAGGAATGCGCGGTCTTCTGAAAAAACTTGGGTGTCGCGGGTTTTCCGAGTTGACGGCTGCCAGCTCCGTCATTCGTCCGGGTGTGGCCGAGAGCGGCATGATGGCGGCATACATTGAAAGGCATTTGAAACAAAGGGCAATTCCTCCTCAGAACCGGCTTTTGGAACCAATTCTAAAGGAAACCCATGGAGTAATGATTTATCAAGAGGATGTGATGCGAGTTGCCCAGGTCCTTTCCGGTTTAACCCTTGGCGAAGCTGATATTCTACGGAGGGCGATGAGCGGCAAAAGTCGCAATCAGGAATCCCTGATAGAACTAAAAAATCGCTTTCTTTCCGGCGCTTCTAAGCGGGGGGTTTCATTGGATTTTTCGAATGAGATTTGGAGACAAATTGAAAGCTTTTCAGGATATGCCTTTTGCAAGGCTCACA